>JAGPDK010000348.1 GCA_018057605.1 Kofleriaceae bacterium
ATGGCAGGTGACTGTGATGGAGCATCGCGAGTGCCCGGTTCGAAGCACTCCAAGTGGTTCATTCCGGGCCTTCGCGACGAGCGCAGGAATTAGGTTCGGGTGGCGCGAGAGCTGCGAGTGAACGGTCACACTGCCATCGCAGGGGGTAGGTGCCTCGCCGCTGGCATCATGCCACCACCACGTTCGCTGAGTATCGCCAGATTGCCGTTGCGTCTATTTTCGCGACTAGCAGTTATCGTTGCTGGCCTCGTAGCATCGTGGTCTCGTCCCTCCTCGAAGATCGGCGCCTGCGCCACCCGCCGATTGCGTGTTGAGCCTGCTCGAATGTATGGTCCACCCATGTCGAGATTTGCTTCAGAAAATATTCGCACAATGACGGTGATCGGCGCTGGCACGATGGGCCACGGCATCGCTCATGTTGCAGCCCTCGCCGGTATTTCGGTGCGCCTGTTTGACGCGCTCGCTGGCGGTGCAGCCGCAGGCGTTGGCAAGATCGCCAAGAATCTCGACAAGGGGGTTGAACTTGGCAAGCTCGCTGCCGAGCTAGCCGCTGCCGCCAAAAACCGGGTGCGCGCCGTCGACAGTTTTGCCGAGGCTTGCGCTGATACCGACTGTGTGATCGAAGCGATTCCCGAACGCCTCGACCTCAAACGCGCGATGTTTGCCGACGCTGATCGCGATGCGCCAGCGACCGCCTTGATGGCAACGAACACCTCGTCGCTACCCGTCGCCGAAATTGCCACTGCGTTACGAGATCCGTCGCGCATGATCGGCATGCACTTTTTTAATCCGGTCCATGTGATGAAGTTGGTCGAAGTGGTCCGCCACCCGGACGCTGACCCGAGCGCCGTGAGTTGTGCCGTCGGCCTGACCGTGCGATTCGGTAAAACGCCTATCGTCGTCGCTGATGCGCCGGGTTTTGCATCGAGCCGATTGGGCTTGGTGATTGGGCTCGAAGCGATGCGCATGTTTGAACAAGGCGTGGCATCGGCTGCCGATATCGACACCGCGATGAAGCTTGGCTATGGCCATCCGATGGGGCCGCTTGAACTCACCGATCTCGTCGGCCTCGATGTGCGGCTTGGCATTGCTGAGTATCTCACCGATGCCATCGGCCCAAACTTCACGCCGCCGCAAGTACTGCGCAACTTGGTTGCCGCTGGCAAACTCGGTAAAAAATCTGGCGAAGGCTTTTACCGCTGGAGCGCCGACGGCAAACGGCTGAGCTAGCACTTCGAATCGCGAAAATCTGGTTCGGTTGAACGCCTGTGCCGGAAGCGGCTGTCGGACAGTTACGCCAGCGGCTTGACGCGTTTGCCACGACCGGTGCGCTCGGGCCGCGAGCCCTTGGCTTTGTCGGCCTTGCTGCGTTTGCTGCGTGGCGGATCGATGTTCGATTGAGCCGCTTGTTGCCGCTCCGGTGACAGCGCCATCATCGCCAATGTTGCGCGTTCATCGCCGTTGCGTTTCATCTCAGCAATTTCCATGGCTGCGATGGGATTTACCGCACGGCCGTCGAGGCGGACTTCAAAATGCAAGTGTGGCCCAGTTGCTCGGCCGGTAGCGCCGACTTTGCCGATGCGTTGACCGGCAGCAACCACGTCGCCTTTGGCGGCGAGAAATTTTTGCATGTGGCCGTAGCGGGTGACTACGCCACCGCCATGGTCGATATACACGACGTTACCGTAGCCCGATTGCCGACCCGCGAAGATGACGACACCGTTGCCAGCCGCATCAATGGGGGTGCCGTGTGGTGCCCGAACATCAGTGCCGCGGTGATACTTGGCGTTGTGATGGATGGGATCGCTGCGCCATCCGAATCCAGAACTTTGGCGGCCCGGTACAGGTTCGGCACAAAGCACGGATAAATCAATCGACGTCCACCGCAGCTCGTCGCTGGAGTTGCCTTGGGCGAAGCCGGTGGATAATGCAATGAGTTGGGCTTCAGCGCTGCGCAACGAATCACGCACCGCAAGTTGGCTGCGGACCAGTTGGTCGAGCAGGCCACCGAGCGATCCCGAAACGTCAGGCAATGACCAAGTGGTCAGGTGAGCGGACAAGCCCCGCACGCGATCCCATAGGTGCTGTAGCTGCGCTGCGTCGCCTGTGCCTGCCTCTGCAACGCCTGCGGTGCTTTCGATTGCCGCGGTAGGTAGTGCAACCGCAGTGTTTGCTGTTGCGTCGGATGCCACGCCCGATACCGTAGCCAATGCAGCGAATGTCGCGCAGGCTAGCAGGTTAGAGGGGCGGCAAGGCATCGACATGGGCGGGGTATGAGTCTTCGGCCATGGCACCTAACACGTCAACCCGCCAAAGGCCAAAAAACTCGAAATGACCAAGTCTTCGGTCACCCAAGGGCACCCTCACCTACATTGATGTTGCTTCGCACGGCGTCGCAGCGCAGAATGCGCGCGCTTCGATGTCAGCCATAAAACCTGTTGGATTTTCGCCTCAATCACGTTGGGGCACGATTGCCTTATTGCTGCTGGTCGCGTTCGGCTTTGCCTACGCGGTGCAGGGGCTGGCGTGGTGGCATGTTGGATCCGTGCAACTCGGGCCGATTGAAAGCCGCTCGTGTTTCGGCAGCCCTTGTCGCGTCACTACCTTGTCATGGACCACTGGTTCCGCGTTTTGGATGCGCATGGGCTACGCAACGCACTATTCGGCCTTACTTACGGCGCTCATTGCCGTGATGTGTGCGGCTGGCATTGCCTCAAAGCGCGTACCGGCACTGCTTGGCAAAATGCTGCTGATTTCGGCGCTCACCGCCGTGGTGCCTGCCGCCTTGTTTGTCACGGGGTTGCCGCGGCTTGGTGAAAGCTCGCTGAGCATCGGTGTGCCGGTGTTTTTCGCCAGCGCTGTACTTGCCGCGTTGGCGGCCTTGAGCGTGTTTCGCGCGGGGCGGCGGCCGACCACGCCGACGGCGTAGCCGCTCGACATACCAGCGCGTTGAATTATCCGAAGCCGAGCAATTTGCCAAATTGATACACGGCCAGGCTAACGACATACGCTAAACCGGTCATGTAGCCGAGCAAAAATAGTGGCCAACGCCAGCTCTGTGATTCGCGTTTCACCACTGCCAAGGTGCTCATGCACTGGCAGGCCAAGGCGAAAAACAGCAGCAGCGACATGCCGACCAATGGGGTGTAGGCTTTGTTGCCGGTTGGGGTTTTGGCATCAGCCAATGTTTGCCGTAGCGACTCATGTTGTTTGTCTTCGTCGAGCGACCGATCGACACCGACGGTAATCCCCATGGTCGCGACAAATACTTCGCGCGCGGCGAACGACCCGATGATGCCTACGCCGATGCGCCAATCAAAACCTAACGGCGCGATCAAGGGCTCGATCGCTTGGCCCATGCGCCCCCCATAACTATGGCGCAGGCGCTCCGTTGAACGTTCGGTTTCTAACGCCGACTTGCCGGCATCATCGGGCGCGCTGGCAATGAGTGCGTCGTAATTGCGTGCGCTGTTGGGCAGCTCGCGTGGGAAATAGAGCAGGGCCCATAACGCCACCGAACACGCCAGAATTACCGTGCCAGCTTCGCGTAAGAACGAGGCGGCGCGCGACCACATGCCTTGCAACACCGAGCGCATCCGCGGGGTGCGATACGGCGGTAGCTCGACGAAGAATGGCAAGCGTTTTGATTTCAGCGGCTTGACGGTTTTGGACATTACCCACGCTGCAACCAGCGCTGCGAATACCGAGAACGCATAGAGCCCCACCATCAACAAGCCTTGGGTCAGGCGTTTGCCGGGCATCATCGCGGTAATGACCAGCGTGTACACCGGCAAGCGCGCCGAGCATGACATCAACGGAATTACCATCATCGTCAACAACCGGTCGCGCCGGCGTTCGAGGGTGCGGGTGGCCATAATCGCCGGCACGGCGCAGGCAAAACCCGAGAGCATCGGCACGAAAGCACGGCCGTGCAGGTTCATGGCGCGCATCACGCGATCCATCAAGTACGCTACGCGGGCCAGGTAGCCGAGATCTTCAAGCAGCCCCAAAAACAAGAACAGCAACAAAATCTGCGGCAAGAAGACCAACACTGTACCGACGCCGCCGATGACGCCATCGACGATAAAATCGCCGAGTACGCCGGGCCCTAAGATGTTGCGCACTTGATCGCCGCCGAGGCCAACGACCTTTTCGATGCCGTCCATCATGGGCGCAGCGAAGGTGAACAGCGACAAGAATAACAGCGTCATGACGGCAGCGAACACCACAAAGCCAAAGCCGCGATGCAACAACACGCGGTCGATGCTCTCGGTGCGCGTGCGATCGGGCACGGCCGTGATCAACGCTGGGATTTCTCGGTCGAGCCACTGCCAGCGCGCTAGCGTCGGTTCGTCGTCGACGGATTGCGGCAGCACTGGCTGCATGGCCGCCGCGCGTATCGCCGGTGGGACGCCGACCAATTCGTCGTCTTCGTCGCAGCACAACAATGCCCACATGGCGACTGCCGGCGTGTGCGGCCACGTGCTAACGGTTTTATGCGTGCCGGTACTGGCTGCGTTGGCGGTATCGACGGCCGCGAGTACGTCGTCAATGCGAGCTTGCAGCGCCACTGACGGTTGCCAGCGCCATTGCGGTGCTGGCGGCGCGGTTGCCAGTGCCTTGCGCATCGCGGTGCGCAGTTCAGTGATGCCTTGTTTTTCTGGCGCGTTGGTTTGCACCACGGCACAACCCAGCAGGGCTGCCAGTTTTGCCGGGGCCGGAGTTGCGGCCTTCGCCTCGTCGGCCATGGTCAAGGCGACCACGCAGCGCACGCCTAGCTCTTGGCATTGCAACAGCAAATACAAGGAGCGTGCGGGCTGCGATGCATCGACGCACACCACGACCAAGTCAGGCGACGCGCTGCCATCAATCCCGGCCAGCGTAGCGAAGGCAATTTGTTCTTCCGGTGAGCGTGCAACCAAGCTGTAGGTGCCCGGCAGATCAACCACAGTAGCAACAATGTCTTCGTCAAGCGCCACCTGCCCGGTGCGAACTTCGACGGTGACGCCCGGGTAGTTGGACGCTTTAGCGCTCGCTCCGGTCAACGCGTTGAACAACGTGGTTTTGCCAACGTTGGGATTGCCAGCCAGGACGATTCGCGGGCGCACCGGGGTGGTCATGATTGCACTTCGATGAGTGCAGCTTCGGCCCGCCGAAGCGACCATTGACCGTTGCGCACTTCAATTTGAATGGGATCGCCTAATGGCGCGACGCGCACAATCCGCACCTCGGTATGCGGCGTAAGTCCCATTTCCATAAGTCGTCGACGGAATGCGCGCGGGCCGGCGACACCCACTACGGTGGCGGTGCAACCCGAAGCAATCGTCGCTAGCGACTTCACCTGGGCTATGTAGCATTATTGAAAACAGTTTTCAATTCCACGGGTAAAAGTTGCACAAGCTGGCGAATTGACTACGTGCTACTGTTGCGTGGTGGAGGCGCCATGGAGTCGACTCTGTTGGTTTCGCAAAGTTACGAACCGATTCAAGTCATAGGTTGGCAGCGCGCGATCGGGCTGATGTTTTTGGGCAAAGCCGAAGTCGTTCAAGAATATGATCAAGCCGTGCACTCGGTTAGCATGGCGATTCGGGTGCCGTCGGTGGTGCGGCTGGTGCGGGCATTCCGTCGGCAAATCAAACCGGTGAGGTTTTCGCGGGTAAACATTTACGCGCGCGATGGCTACCGCTGTCAGTACTGCGGACGCAAAACCAAGGTTGCCGAACTGACGTATGACCACGTCGTGCCACGGTCGCAAGGTGGGGTTACGAGTTGGACCAACATTGTGACGTGTTGCTACCTATGCAATCGCAATAAAGGTGGCCGCACGCCGCGCGAAGCGGGCATGAAATTATTGGCGACACCTGGCCAGCCCAATTGGATGCCCGCCGTGGCAATTCGGATTTCACTGGCGTCGGTGCCTGCGGCCTGGCGCGACTATTTGTATTGGGCCGGTGAGCTCGAAGGCGAGGCGGAGTAACACGGTAGGTAACCAGGTCCGCCGTAAACTGCTGGCTGCGGCGTTAGAAAAATGCGGGTTCGGGCGAGAACATTCGCGACCCAGTGAAGCCGCCATGAATCACGATGCGGCCGACGCCGCCACCGCCGCCACCGCCATTCGTTGCGGCGCCGCCAGACGTTGCGTTGATCAGCGATGTACCGTTGAAGGCTGCGCCATTGCCGCCATTGCGATCGCCGTTAATGGACGCGCCACCAAGTGCAACTTGGCGCGCTGTCAAGCCGTCGGAGCCCGCTGGTGCATTGGCGGTGGGCGGGGCGGTTGTGGGGCCGCCACCGGCGCCACCGGCGCCACCGTTGGCAAAAACACTGCCGGACATGGTGATGCTCGGCGCTTGCAAA
>JAGPDK010000349.1 GCA_018057605.1 Kofleriaceae bacterium
GCTAGATCTTTGCAGTCTTCTTCCAACGCAAGCCCAGCCCGCATCAGGATGTCGGCGATCAACGGGGGATCATCCTTGCGGCGAAGTTTGTCGGCCAGCACTTCAGCGGCATCGACGAACACATTGATTTTACCCAAATCGCGCGCCAAGCTGCGCGCTTGCTCATGCAGGCCGGTATTGGCTGGTGCCAAGCCGGTGGCGCGAATAACCGCTTGCAGCGCATCGTCTTTACGACCAAGTTGCAACAACACATCGGCCATGTCTGAGAGCAACAGCGATTGGCCGACCGCTTCGGTGTTGGCTTTGAGTCGTTGTTCGATCACGCCAAGCAGCAATTGGCCTTCGTTGTGAGCTAACAAGCTGCGCCGGAACCGACGCACTTCGGCGTCGGATTGACTCGCCGCATCGAGCGCACTTTCCAACAATTCTTTGGCCTGTTCGGCTTCTCCACGCTGCGCCGCGAGTTTGTGCAACTCAAACAGTACTTCGCTTTGACCGACGGCGGCCTCATCATCGCCGGGCGGCTGGCGACGTACGACCAATAACAAGGCCCGATAGCTGCGCTCAGCTTTGTCGAGTTGCCCCACGGCCCGCGTGATTTCAGCCAATTCTTTTTGGCTATTAATATTATTGGCATCCATCTTCGATGCTTGTTCCATCTCGGCGATGGCTTCATCGATCTTGCCTTCGAGCTGGGCGACGCGCGCTAGCTCCATATGCAACACCGCGCGCTCCGGCGATCGGCGCCGACCATAATCATTAATCAACTCAGCCAAGGCCGCGCGCGCTTCGGGCAACTTGCCCGACACCCGTTGGCCAACCGCAAGTTGGGCCCGCAAATCTTTGTCGGTTGGGTCGATCGACAGCGCACTCTCCAACGCTGGAATCGCCCGGGCCGGTTGCTTGAGCTTTTCAATATAGATGGTAGCGGCTTCGCGCGCCGCATTGCGACGAGCTTGATCGTCGACCATCAAGCTCAAACTTTGCGTCAAATGACGCGCCAACGGCTCCCACTGTTCGTTCTTGCGATACAGCTCCGCCAACAGTTGGCGCAATTCGAACGCCGGCTCGCCTGGATCAAGATGCTGTTCGATGGCGCCCATCGCACGCTCGGGTTGTTTCGCGGCCAAATGCGCCCGAGCGAGCTGGCCCACCACGGCCATGCGTTCGCTGCCGCTAACATTAGTCAACAAACTCTCAAGCCACGGCACCGCTTGGGCTGGCTGATTGCGTTCCAAATTCAGTCGAGCCAACGCGCGCAACGAATCGGGATTGGGCGACAAGGCCACCACCCGACGATGCCCCGCGATGGCGCGCTCAGGTTCTTTGGTGTACTTTTCAGCGACGTCGGCAAAACGTGACCACAAGCGCGCGGCTTGCGCCGGTTCGCCAAGGCCTTCGACTTGCACCGCTTGCTTCTCGAGTAAATTTGACAGCTCACGATGCTGAGCCTTTTCAGTGAGCAACGCCGAAACTGCATTGAGCGAGGCCTCATGGCCCGGCCGCTCTTGCAAGTTTGCCTGGAGCGCTTCCAACCGGCCGCCCGTCGCTTCAATGACGCCAACCAGGCGCGCGGTTTCAAGCCGCAGCGCCAAGCGCCGCTCGGGATCGGCTTCGTTCGCAAGTTGAGTCTGGCGAATAATCAACAATTCGCCGACGCGGTTCTCTGCGTCTAGCAGGCTGGCTAATTTCTCAAGAATCGCACGATCGGTTGGCGCGACCGCTAACACCGCGCGATACATGTCGATGGCCGTTGCGGGATCGTGGAGCTCGTCGGTTGCGATATCCGCAGCGCGTAGCCGCAACGCGCGTTTGGTCGCGTCGTCATACGGCAAGCGCGACGCGTCGAGCAAGGTGTCCATTGCTGTACGCGGCCGGCCCGCCGTGCGATGCAAATCAACCAAGCCTTCGGTGGCCCAAGTTGCAACCGCCTCGTACGGCCGATCCGACTGCAATTGCGTCGTGCCGCGCCATGCCGTGGCCGCACGCGCTAACACTTGACTCAAAATTGCCACCGCTTGTTCGCGATCACCGACGTGTGAAGCCACGTCGGCGGCTTCTACCAACACATTCAAATTGGTTGGCTCCGCTTCGGATTGACGACGCAAGGCATCAAGCAATGGCTTGCTTGGGCCGCCATCGCGTTCCAACGCAGCCAATTCACTGAGCCAACTAGCGCGATCGCCGCCCAATTCTAAGGCGCGGCGCAAATCAACAATGGCACCGCCGACATCTTTGAGGTGCACTTTCCGTAACTGCGCCAGCCGATAACGAAACTGCGCTGCCACCGGCCGCGTCACCTCAACCGCGTCAAGCGCGCCTTCGATGGCATGCGCAAATGCTTCGCCGTGGCCACGGGCCAGCGCCGTTTGCTGCGCCAAATCCCACAATTCGTCGTCGAAACGTTCGCTGCCTTGCGCCAATTGCAGCATCGTCGACGCGACTTGGCCCCAACGGCCAAGCTCGCTGCCGTGGCTGACCACTGCCGCAACTGCACGCCGATCATGGGGCATCGCCGTCGCAACATCGAAATACAGATTAGCCGCAGCTTCGCGATCAGCGAGTTGATCGGCTAACAAATCTGCCGTTAGAAACCGCAAGCGCGTAACATCGGGGTCTTGCGCGGCCGCACCGCGCACTTGCAGCACCGAAATCGCTTCACCGAACGCCAACGCAACCGTGATGTAGTCATTGGTGGCGGCGCCGAGTTCAAGCAACTGCTTCTCGATCATCTGATCGCGCGGTGCCAAAGGAAATGCCCGGGCCAAATCGGCCAGTGCTGCCGCGCGGCCAGCCGCACCGTGGTGAGCCAAGCGCAATGATGCGGCTTCGCGCAACAAGGCCAACTCAGCTTTGTCGTCACGGCCGCCACCTGGGCCCGATGCTTCACACTCAGCCAAACGCGCTGGCA
The DNA here is from genome assembly GCA_018057605.1 of Kofleriaceae bacterium. Taxonomy (GTDB): domain Bacteria; phylum Myxococcota_A; class Polyangia; order Haliangiales; family Haliangiaceae; genus JABFXX01. The sequence goes on from JAGPDK010000349.1 coordinate 2,912, forward strand.
ACAGCTCCAACACCGCCGCAACATCGCCAGTCCGCGCATAGGTTGCAGCCAACGTGTCGGCCACAGCGCCGCGCGTGGTTGGCTCGGTCAACAGTGCGCGTAGGCCGATCAGTGCAGGCTCATGATTCGGATCGATGGCAATCGCATTGCGATACGCCGCAGCCGCAGCCACAGGCTCGCCCAGATGCAAACGCTGCGCATCCCCCAGGGCGACGAAGCGCTCGACGGTGCGGCTGCCCTCGCGCACGGTAGCGGTGCTGATTAAATCTGCAAACTCGCGCCAACGTGCAGTTTGCGCAAATAAACCGGCCAAGGCAGTAACTGCATCGGCATCATTCGGTGCAGCAACAATGACGCGCTGCCAAACCTCGATCGCGGCTGGTAGATCATGACGTTTTTGCTCATGCACCAAGGCGACCGCGACCAAATCAGCACGGCCAATCGCGGTGGCACCATGTTTTTGTGCGCGATTTTCTAACGTGCCAACTAAGTCATCCCAGCGGCCTTGGCTTTCAAGCAATGCAATTCGGGCGTCGAGGCCCGAGACGTCGGCCGGATCCGAATCTGAACGCTGCTCCCACAACGCCAACGCGCGGTCAGCCTGACCGAGTGATTCGGCGAGTTTGGCCGCCTCAGAAAGCAGCGAGTTTTTGGTCGAATCCAGTGGCTCAAGCGCAGCTTGGCGCTCCAGCACCATCAACCGATCAACCGACCGATCGGCTTGCGCATACAGCGCATTAAGTCGTCGCACCACGATCAACTGCTCTTGTTCCGCCGCACCGCTGATCATCGCGGCTTTTTCGTACAACGCGATAGCACCGTCGGTGTCCTGCAGTCGATCCAGCCGAGTTTTGGCGGCTTTCGAAAGTAGTTCGACCGCCCGTGTTGGCTCGGCCAAATCACCCGCGGCGTCCGCGACACCACGCGCATAGCGGGCGTGGTCGCCACTGCGGTCGGCAAGTTGCCGAAGTTTTTCTTCGACCGCCGAGGATTCTGGCTGTAGCGCCAACAATTGAGCGAAATGGTCCATCGCGCCAGGCAAATCGTCGAGATCGGCCAAGCGATCACCGGCTTCTTCGCGCAATGCGCGCGAGCCGGCTGGGTCGATGGCTATCACGCGTTGCAGCACCGCGATCAGTTCGCGCGAACGCGATGTGACATCGTAGTGAGCGCGCAATAAATCGAGGGCGCCATCGCGAATGCCGCGCACGGCATGCGGTGATTCAATAATGCGCGCCAACAATGTGCAGCTATCTTTATCAGCGTCGGATTCCGGTTCACCGGCTTCAGCCAGCAACGGCCGCACCGCAGCTAATGCACGAGTTGGATCATTGAGATTGTCGAGCCAAACCGAAGCAATGCGCGCGCGGCTCTTATCACGCTCGCGTTTGCTTTGACCATCAAGCCGACTATCCCACAACGCGATCAGATCGGCCCAGCGCTCATGGCGTTCGAGCAAGCGCTCCAGGCTATGACCGAGCTGCGCGTCGTCAGGCGTGAGCGGCAACAGCTTTTGCTGATACGCAATTGCCTTCTCCGGTTGGTTGGCAACGTCTTTGGCAAGTTGCGACGCTTCACGCAACAACCGAATCCGACGGGACTTCTCGCCCGCCGCGGTCAAGGCGCGATCGTACAGCGCAAGCAAATCGTTCCAGCGTTCAGCAACAGTGTAGATCACCGAGAGTCGCTGCAACGTGGTGTCAGATTGCGGCGCCAATTCAAAGACCCGTTTGAGGATCCCTTCAAGAATGGCGGGGTCATCGCCGAACCATTCGTCACAAAAACCGCCGGCACGCTCGCCGACCATTTCAGCGACATCGGGCTTTAACGGTTCTGCAACAGTGGCACGAAACGCTTCGACGATATCGTCGGGACGGTCGAGCACACCGGCGAGATCTTCGGCGGTTTGCCACGCACTTGTATCGTGCGGAGATTGGCGGACAGCGCGGACGGCAGCTTGAAGCTCAGACAATTCGGCCATGTTTCCCTCAAATGCGCACGCGGGAGCGGCAATCGCTTACCCCGGGCGCGGCTGCAATCCTAGCACGTGGTCAGAACCCAAGATCGAGGGTGACCGTGATCATTTTTCGGCTTTGATGCCGCAGCCAGCAAGGCGCATCACAATTCGGCGCGGATGCTCAATAACGCGAAAATCGGCGCTTGGTAACTGAACGCCTGTCCGTATCCAGGGGCCCGTATCGCCACCGCGCCCTGCACATCACGCATAAACACGAGGTCAGTGGCGCGGCCGTTCACAATCGGGCGCACCGAGCTGCGCGAATACACATCATCGACGGCCGTGGCATTGCGCTGATCGAACAAATTGAATACTTCCACTCCAATATCCAAGCCGGCGTAGCGCACAGCAGCCCGCACATTGACCGTGGCCAGCAGCGGCGTGCGGCCAAGCGAACCGCGCGGCACCAACTGCACCGCGCTGTCGCTGGTTTCCGCCATTGCATTGCGTGGCCGACCGCTGCTCAAAACTGCTCGCCCACCAACGGTAACTGGCAGACCAGCAAGCTTGCCGGTTCGCATCAATTCGGAAAAAAAGCGATGGCCCATATCGTTGGGTAAACGTCCATAAAGATTGTCCGTGCCGTCATTAAAGTCACGGCCGGTATACTGGGTGACGCCTTGGGCTGGATCGTACGCGCCAGTGGTTGGGCCAACCGACCGGCCCCATTGATAACCAAACCGAATCGCGGTAGCGCGCAGCGGATGGGTGACGATTTCAGCGGCCAACAATTGCGCTTGCCGCGCCGGTACGCCGACCGCGCGATCAAGATTAGAAAGCCCCAGCGGCGTGGTTTCCAAAGCCTGACGCTGCCATCGCATCTGGCCCCACAGCCGCATGATCACGGTATTGGCGACGCCCACTTCGGCGCCGCCGGTCGCTTCGTCGACCGTGATCGGCGCAACGTGGGCAAACACCGGATAACCGCCCGTGGGATCCACGATTCGACCGCTGCCAAATTCGCTGGTGTATTCACGCGCGGTGGCCGGCACCGGCGACAACGCTTCAGCGACGCCAACCGGCAACATCGCGTGACTGCGACCAAAGCCCCAAAACACGCGGCTGCGGCCCTGCCCCAGGGGATCCCACGCGACATTTACCCGTGGCGCCAGTTGTTGATCAAATTTCAAGACACTGCCGACTTGCATCGACTCCCACCGCAGGCCCGCGTTGAGCACAACATCCGAAGGCAACCGCCAGGTGTCCTGCAAAAAACCAGCAACATAGCGGGTGCGAAAGCGCTGCTCGGTAGCACTTACATAACTACACGGCGTGGATAGATCGTTGGCATCGCACGTGGTGCCCGGCCGCACATAGTACTCAGCGTCGACGTGGCTCGGAAACAGCGACCGAATGAAACGGTCGCCAGTAAAGCGATGCACATTAACGACACGCGAATCCTCAAACGTCACGCCGGG
>JAGPDK010000021.1 GCA_018057605.1 Kofleriaceae bacterium
AGCATGCACCAGTTTGGCGACGGTACGACCGCCCAACCGCAGCGTTGTCCCAGCTAGTAGCTTACGTTCACCGGCCGGCAGTGCTGTCCAGGCCTTGCTCCCGGGCGACATGTATTCGGCTTGGTTGCCCGTGATCGAAATCGAGATTTCACCGAGCACAAACGCCATACTGGCATCAACCGATACAGCGTCGACAACCACCGCCGCATCGACCGCGTTGACCTTGATTTGGACATCACCCATCTCCAGCAAAAACGGTTTGCCGGTTTCTAATGCAACGGCTTTGCCATCGCGCAACACCACTACGTCACCCATCAACAGGTCAAACTGCGTGCCGGTAGCGCCACTTCGGCTAATGCGCACCCCGCCGCCCTTGCCAATTTCGACGCGACCCATTTCTAAATTAAACGCGCCAGCGCCACGAAGCTCAACCGCACCAAGCTCAACCGAAAAGTCGTTTCGCGCACCGCCAAACCGCAACACCGTGTGCGGCGCCATCGCCAAATCGGCTCCTCCTGAAAGCTTAAAAGCCGCTGCACCCTCGCCGGTTCGAGCGGCGTCGCCGAGCGAAAATGCGGTGCCGATAGCCGCACCTTGCCACTCGGGCTGGGCGCCGTTTTTTTCAACCGGCCCAGTCGCACTTACCAGCGTCGCGAGGCTTCTACTGGCTTTCTTGCACGCACTAGTGACAAGCGTAACACCGACGCTGATCAGCAGCACGAGCACCATCCCCGCACTCACTCGTAACCTTGCACGGAGCCTCGCGCTTGCAATGATGAATGCGGCCATGGGTTACTTCTTCCGCAAATCGACGTTCTTAATCGCAACGCCGTTCGCTTCGATCACAACGCTGAGGGTTTGCGGCGCCATACCGTCCGACGTTACAGTTGCGCTGTACGTACCGGGCGGCAGCGCCACCACAAAGGTGCCATCCGCCTCGGTTTGCACGGTTTGCACAGCCGTTTTGGCAGTCGCGGCAACCACAATGCTGGCGGCTAGCGGTTTGCCGCTTTTTTGTGAACGCACCACACCGCGCAACTCCCCCGGCGGCAAGAGCGTCTCGAGGGCAATTTTGCTTGGCTTGTTGGTGCCGGCCACCAACACGTGGCCAACCTTAAACGGCTTTTTACCGGCAGCTTCGATGGTAACTTGCGCAGCGCCCAATGGTAAATCGCCAATCGAGAACGTGCCATTGGCATCAGTAACTGCGCTGACCATTTTATCGGCAATTTGTACTTCAACTTTGGCGGCGACGACCGGCTGACCTACGTCGTCGTTGACCAACCCGATCAACAACGCCGTTGCGGCGACCTTCGGTGGACAGTCACGGTCATCAGGATTGTTGGGCTGCGGATCATCGGGATGCTGACATTTTTTTACTGCGACCACCAAGATTGTAGAACGAGCCCGCGACGGACCGCCGAAGCTCGCGAACACGCCGAGGCCAACGGTGAACGTTGTTTCGTACGGCACTAGTGGAATCAAGTTCGCAGCATTGGCCGCGAGGGAGATCTTGCCAATCTTGCTGCCTTCGACGTAGGCAAATGCCGAAATCCGTTTGGCCAGTTGAAACCCGCCGCTGAGCCCGCCACGGATGGTCGGGCCAGGTTTAGCTTTCCCGGCTTCACGACCGATAAACAAATCGGCACTGGCTTCCGCACCAACGTACGCTTTGCCAAGTGGAATATAAGCATGCACGCCAGCAACGCCTGCATTGTATTTGCTGATGCCGAGCGAGACCTGGTCTTCGCGGGTAAAGCTAGCTTGGCTTACGGCATCGCCATCTTCATCGACGAGGGTTTTGTAGGTGCGATCTAGCCGAAATCCGGCATTGATCGAAACGGTAGCAGGGCCTGCCGCAATCGAAGCCAAAGCTCGGCCCTCGACGGTTGCGGCAGGAAATACCAACGATGGCGCGCCTCGGCCTGGAATTAACAGACTTAGTTGGGCGCCCAACGCTACCGCTCCCACGGTGCTACCGCCACGCAAGAACAAGCGCGGCTCGCTCACCAACCCTTGTTCGCTAACGCCGGTGCCCGAGTGCGTATCGAACCTGCCATCGGTTGTAAATCCGATCATCAGCCGGTCGATGGGCGTGTACGAAACGGCGAAACCGCCGACAAAGCGGTTCAGGACATGCTCGCCGCCCAATAACCCGCCGCGCCGGCCGTAGCCGCCAACGCCATACACTGACACGGTACCTTTGGGCGACAAGGATGCAGCCGCCACATGCAAACCGCCTGGCATTGCCGCTACGCCGATGCTGCCGACACCCAAGGGCGGTTTACTTGGCGTTTTGTCGGATGCGCTGGCCGGCACCGGCTGGGCCAACACAGAGACGTGCAGCCACGCGAGGATGCTCGCAGAAAATACTGAAACCAGCCTCATGTCGTTTATTGTAATGTAACGGCCGGACCGCGCGCTACTTGTTGTCCGGTCTTCTCGTAAATAAGTCCCACCCGCTGGACGATCGAGGGGGCCCCTGCCCTAGACAAACGCGTCGATTCAGGCCTTGCACTTGCCTTCGATCAATAGCGTAGCCAACGCAGTACTTCGCGCAGCGATGGCCGTTTGCCGTACATGAGAATACCAACGCGATAGATTTTGGCGGCAAGCACTACCACCACCACCACCGAGATGACTAACACCAACATTGATAGCAACAATTGCAGCAGCGTCGCGCCGCCCAGCAAGTAGCGCATGGGCATCAAGGTTGGCGAGGTAAATGGGATCGTGGTTAAAATTTGGGCCGTCAGGCCGCGCGGATTGTTCGTCACTAGGCTCACACAGACCACCGGAATCATGGCCAACAACATGACGGGCATTTGCGCCTGCTGCGCTTCCTGATCCGACGACACCATGGCGCCAACCGCAGCGAAAAATGCCGCATAGAAAAAATAGCCCAATAAGAAATAGATCAACACAACCAGGATTTGCGTGAACGCCAACGTTGGCAACACCGCGCCGCGACTGCTAACCCCAAACAAGCCAAGCAACTGATCGCGATAAGCCAAGGTCATCACCGCCATGCCCAGCCAAATCGTGAGCTGAACCAGGCCGACTGCGCCAACGCCCACAATTTTACCTAACATCAAATCCCGTGGCTTGGCAGCCGCGACCATCAGCTCGACAACCCGACTGGTTTTTTCTTCGACGACACTGCGCATCACGTTGACGCCAAAAAAGCTAATCGCAAAATACAAAATGATCATGACCGCGTAGCCAATGACAAACGCGGCCATCCCCGACGAGCCTTCGGCCTGTCCGGTCGTCAATTGCGAATTTATCAACGGCGGCGCGTTGAGTGCGGCTAACTGCGGCAAGCTCAAGCCCAACGCGGTGCCACGCCCGGTCACCACCACGCCCGCGATCGAGCGAAACAGCGTGAGTTGCACGTCTTGGCTCGATGCATTGTCGCCACGATACAAAAATTGCCCATCGCCCAGCGGATTAGCGGGCACCACCAAAAAACTGTTGAGCTGCTCCGCTGCAACTTGAGCCAACAGCGCGGCATCGGTGGTTTGCGGCGGCGCCAAGGTGACGGTCCAACCCGCTGCGGTCAACACGGTTTGTAGCTGCTCCACCACATGCAAGGATTGATCTGCGGGCGCCGTGCGATCGACCAACGCAATTCGATTTTTGTCGCCGCCAGTGCGGGCCAGCAAAGCCGGCACCAAGATGATGGCCAGCATCAGCACCGGCCCCAAAAGGGTGGCAATCAAAAACCATTTGGTACGCACGCGTTCCAAAAATTCACGCCGCGCAATCACCATCCAATTACGACGCGCGCTCATAACGCCTCTACGCGCTCGCGCCGCTCGGCCACCGCGGCGTTCGCGGCACCAACTTGATCGACGAAGATCTGATGTAGTGACGGGGTTACGACTTCAAATTTTTGCACCACGATACCGGCAGCGACAACTGCGGCCAAGACTTGTTGGGCGCTGGCATGGGCAGCAAGTTCAAGCACGCTGCCATCACCTTGGCCAACACCGGCGGGCCGCACGTGCGCAACCAAGCTGCGATCTGCGAAAACCCCGGCATGGGCCAAATCATGAGATGCCCGGTCACCGGTTTCAATCGCGACCAACCGATCCGCCGCAGCAGCGCGTTTAATGTCGGCAAGCGATCCTTCGAGCAGCAGTCGGCCGCGCGCAATAATGCAGACCGCATCGCAGATCTTTTCAGCTTGTTCCATTTGGTGGGTTGAAAACATCACCGTGCGCCCGGCGGCGCGGATTTCGTCGACGGTAGTTCGTAATACTTCGGCATTGATCGGATCGAGACCGCTCCATGGCTCGTCGAGAATGACCAACTCAGGTTCATGAATCAGCGCCGTGGCAAACTGCACTTTTTGTTGCATGCCTTTGGACAGATCTTGAACTTTGTTATCGCTCCACTGGGTGAGGCCCAGCTTGTCGAGCCACGTCGCCGCCCGCGCCTTGGCATCTGCGACACTAAGGCCGCGCAGCTCGCCCATGAACTGAATCATCTGCGCGACTTTCATTTTAGGATACAAGCCGCGCTCTTCGGGCAAATATCCAATGTGCGCGCTAGCTTGGCGCCCCGGCTTCATCGAGCCCAAAATGGAAATGTCGCCAGCGTCAGGAGCGATGATGTCATTGATCATGCGCAACAGCGTCGACTTGCCGGCACCGTTCGGGCCCAAAATACCAAAGACAACCCCACGGGGCACGGTAAATGACACGGCTTCAACGGCGGTATGATTGCCGAAACGCTTGACCACGCCGCGCACGACGACCGCAGCCGTCATGCAATCTCCGTCGCCGAACCGCCAGCAAGCAAATGCAGCACGGCCATGCGCACGGCCACGCCCCAGCTCACTTGTTCTAAAATGAGCGACTGCGCCCCGTCAGCGACCGTCGGTGACATTTCAACACCGCGATTGATTGGGCCAGGATGCAACACAATGGCGTCGGGCTTGGCCAAGGCCAACGTTCGGTCCGACAGGCCGTAGGTACGAGAAAACTCACGCGCGTTGGGGAACCGAGGCGCTTCACCAACCGTCCGTTCATTTTGCACCCGCAACATCATGACCACATCGGCCCCGTCGAGCGCATCTTCGAGCTTGTGCATCACCGTGACGCGTTGCTGAGTCACCGCGCCAGCAATTTGTTCGATACCACGCGGGATAAGCGTATGCGGCGCGCACAAGCGAACCTGGGCCCCAAGCGTCGCCAGCCCGATGATGTTTGAACGCGCGACCCGTGAGTGCACAATGTCGCCGACAATGGCAACCGCAAGCCCGGCAACCCGGCCTTTGTGCCGGCGAATCGTCGCTGCATCGAGTAACGCTTGGGTTGGATGTTCGTGTTGACCATCGCCAGCGTTGATGACCCTGGCCCCGACGTGGCGTGCAACCATGGCGGCCGCGCCACCAAACGCGTGGCGCACCACCACAATGTCAGGATGCATCGCGTTGAGATTGCGGACAGTATCGAGTAACGTTTCACCTTTAGCGGTGGAAGACGAAGAGCCGCTGATATTGACAGCATCAGCGCCCATGCGTTTGGCTGCGATCTCGAAGGAGGTCCGGGTCCGCGTGGAATTCTCAAAAAACAGATTGATCACGGTCTTGCCGCGCAGAGCCCCGAGCTTTTTCACCGGTTGCTCGCCGAGCGCGTAGAACAACTCGGCGAGGTCAAGGATGGTGGTAATGTCGTGGGCCGACAGGTCACGCATACTCAACAAATGAGGATGCGCAAATTGCGCAGGCAACGTTACTCTATCGGTGGTTTGGGCGGCCAATTCGGAGGCACCGGTCATCGATCCCGGTGGTAACACAACCCGCCCCGCGCTAATGCGCCGCGTGCGCCCAATTCGGGCCCAGACATTGCTATAAGGAGGCGTGGCTGGGCCCGATCGCAGTGGTAACGTATTTGACGAGCGCTATCGCCTTGAACGGTTGATTGGTCGTGGCGCAACCGCAGAAGTTTATCGCGCGATCGATCAGCATACCCAAATCGCCGTTGCGGTAAAAATCATCACGGTTGAGTTAGAAAAATCGCTCGAATCAAAATTGCGCTTCGAACGTGAAGCTGCGGTGCAAGCCATGATTCGACACCGCAACGTTGCCGCGCTGTTGGGCAGTGGCGTGACGCGCAGCCGAGAACCGTATCTGGTGATGGAATTGCTGCGCGGCAAGTCCCTCCGCAGCGTGATCAAGACCAATGGCAAGGTGCCCGCGCTGCGTGCCGCGAGCTACGCATGGCAGGCGTTGCAAGGGCTCACTGCCGTGCATGAACAAAACGTCTTACACCGCGATCTCAAACCAGCCAACATCATGTTGGAGCCCTCACCGGGGCCCATTGATCGCGTCGTGTTGATCGATTTTGGATTCGCTGCGCTCGAAGGTGGCGCCGCATTAACCCAAACCGGATCCATCGTTGGCAGCCTGACCTATATCGCGCCCGAGCGGCTGCGGGTCGAAGGCGCCGACCAGCGCAGCGATTTATACGCTGTCGGCGCGATTCTGTTTGAACTGCTCACCGGCGCGCCACCTTTCACCGCAGCCAATGACCTCGACTTGATCGAACTGCATTTGCACAATCAGCCGTCCCCAACCATCGTCGGCGGAAGATTGAGCCCGCTCGATGCAATCATCCAGAAATCTCTGCACAAAGATCCAAGGCAGCGATATGCTACCGCGCACGATATGGCGAAGGCGATCGAACGAGTTGCCGCGACGCTATCAGCCACCGAGTAGGTTGCCGCGACGCCTGCGACCTCGCACAATTACTAGCCGGCTTGCGGCCCTTCACGGTCGACCGCCATGCCCATGGCCGAAAATCCTTTGTCGACGTAGACGGTGGTACCGGTAATGCCACTAGCCAAGGGGCTGCACAAAAACGCCGCAGTTGCACCGACTTCTTCCGCCGTGAGCGGACTGGTCAGCGGCGCGTTGCGCTGGTTGTAGTCAATCATTTGACCGATAAAGCCAATGGCCGAAGCGGCACGCGAAGCTAGCGGGCCCGCCGAAATCACGTTGACCCGATGGCCCCATTTACGACCGGCCTCAAACGCTAACGTCCGGGTATCGGACTCAAGTGCGGCTTTGGCAGCAGGCATGCCACCGCCATACCCTGGCACGACGCGCTCGGACGCCATGTAGGTAAGCGATACAAACGCGCCGCCGGGACGCATGATCGGCGCAAAGTGCTGCACCGTCGACACCATCGAATACGCCGAGGCCGAGACGGCTGCGAGGTACCCCTTGCGCGAGGTTTCGAGCAAGGGATTTTTTACTTCAGGCCCATTGGCCAAACTGTGCACCACAATATCAAGCTGGCCCCAATCCGCCGTGACCGCTGCCGCCACCCCAGCAATCGAAAAGTCGCCAGTATCGCGATAGCGTTTGCTTTCGCGCAGCGCGGCCGGCGCATCCGCCAAGGTGTCGTAGTCCGCGTCCATTGGGTAAACTTTTGCGAATTTCATTTTGCTGCCGTCGGCCAGCGTCATGGATTCATCAAATTTTCCGCGCTCCAGCATGGTGCGGAAGATGACTAGCGCCGGGGGCCACGTTGCCACTGCGACTTCGGCGCCGGCTTCGATCAATGCTTTTGCGATGGCAAAACCAAAGCCGCCATCGTCGGCGACGCCAGCTACAAGGGCACGTTTTCCGCGGAGATCGATTGCTAACATGCCGCGTTCATCGCGCGAAACGCCAGGACATTCAAGCCAGTCAACCGAGAACCCACGCAAGAAAGTCGCAGGCGGAGCACAGCGTCAGTTAACAACGATCTTTTTGAGATCCAAGCCGCCCGCAAACAGGTAAGAAACCGCACCGGAATATCCATAGATCTCAATGCCGCAGGTATTAGGACATTCAACCTTATGTTGCCCCGCCGTGACGGCGATTCGCGCACCACGAAGGTTAGTGCCAAACGGCAACAACTGACCGCTGATGTTAGCGCCGTCGAGTTTGATCACGCCGCCGACCGGCGCCGAAATCGAGACAAAATTCTGATCATATTGCGCCGGAATCAAGAAGGTATAGTCCGCGCGGAACTGCTCGACTGGCACGGCGAGCGACATGGATGGGTCCCCGACCGGATTGCCGGCGCCGGTACCAATGGACTTCAAATAGTGGCCAATCAGCACCGGCTCGCTGCTGTTGATTTCGGTATCAAGACTAATTTGCACTTCGCAGAACTGACCAGCGACGAGCGTACCGCAGGTGCCGGCGGTTGGCGCTGGCGAAAATGTCACCGTGGTGTTCGGCTTTTGCGCCATGACGCGTAAAACATCGGTTTCGTTCATGCGTGGTTTGGCTCGCGCCAACGCGAAGCGCTTGCCCCAGGTGCTGGTTGGAAACATCATCTCTTCGAGATGATCGGCGCAACATGCTTGATCTTCGGCACGGGCGAACGCTTGGTGACCACTGAACACCCCCGCGGTTTTGCCGCCCATCACACGTACCCGACTGCCGGTTAGGTCGCCGTTTGCGACGGCTTCCAGATTGAGCACATCAAACGCATTGAGCGTGAACATCGTCGGCGCGTTGGCAACCAAGGCCCCTTGCACCGCACCCGGCTCGGTCGCCGATTTAGGCGTGACTTCAACCTGGGTCCCGTCCTCCACGGCTACCACCGTCACGTAGCCCGTGAAATTTTGCGAAGGTATCGTGAACAATCCGCCGGTGCGACGATCGAGCGTTTTGGCCGTCATAGCGTAGTACTCAGCGTCAAACGCTGAGCGCGGTACTAACAACGATGCATCATTCGAAAAAACATCGACGTTGTTAAGTGGATTAAACTGATACGCGACAATTGGCAACGATGACGTAACCTTGTACGCACTTTTGGTAATGCCGCTACCAAAGAGCGATGCATCAGGCATCGCTAACTGCTGCGGGAACAGGGTTGCGACCTGGCCAGCGGCCACCGAAACCGTCGACGTTTGACCGCCACCGGCGGTTAACGTCACCGCGACGGCGCGACTTTGCGGATTAGAAACCACAATCGCATATGGCGCGGTTTGGGCATCGAGCACACAAACATCGGCCACTTGACAGGTCAGGCCGCTGCGGCAACGATCACCTGGATCGCACAAGCCTTCGAGCGTGCTGCGATCGCCGTTGGTACACACTTTAACCGAGGCTGGCTTGGTGGGCGCCGCACAGGTGCCCGCTCGGAATGAATCCACCTGCTGCGCATTGTGGAGATCAACGGCCCAGTACTCGCAGCCTTGATAACTCTTGTCCTCGGCGGCTTTTTGACAAGCATCAACACAGCCACCATCGACGCAAACGTTCGAGCCCTCACAGGCTTGGGTCATCGCGCCAGGCTGGCCGTTGGCGTCACATTGAAAGACGTTGCCGTCCTTGCAAAACTGCGCGCCGGGTTCGCAAGAGACACAACCCAAAGTGTTGCTGCATTGCACTGGGCAATCCTGAGTTAGCTCCCAGGTGCCCGCAGCGCTGCAAGTCTGAAACGTCGTCAGATCACAGCGTTGCTGGCCTGCCAAACATTCGGTAGTCGCGTCGCTGGTTGTCGGGCGATCGTTAGGTCCACAAGCCGCCGCGCCAACCAGCACAGCCAAAGCAGCAATAAAAGTAAATTGAACGCGACGCGTCATACAGCCTCCGGGGCGGGACGCTAATCCACCTTCGAGTTGTGTGCCAGCTCTTTTTCGCGAGAATCGCCGGCGTTATCGCGCCATCAATCGTGGCGCAGGCCCTCGGCCGGCCGGAGCGCGGCGGCCGACCAGGCCGGAATAACCGTAACCACGAGGCCAATCAACATGGTGATGGCGACCACCAACAGCACCTCATTGGGGCGCACTTCGATTGGCAATCGATCAATGAGATACACCTTGGGATCAAGTTTATAGCCGTACTTGGAAACCACGTGGCACGTCGTCAACCCGATCGCAACACCCACCAATGTCCCAACTCCGGCAATGGCGAGTCCGACGATTTGGAAGATGAGGCCGATGCCGAGACTACGCGTGCCCATTGATTTGAGGATGGCAATCTCGCGCGTCTTTTCACGGACCATCATGATGAGCGCCGACACCATGTTGAAGGTTGCGACGGCGATGATGATAGTAAGAATTAACACCAACGTCTTTTTTTGAATTTCTAACGCCGTGAAGAGGTTGTGATTTAGCTCATACCAATCTTGCACTTGGTACGGCGGCCCCCCCAACGCAGCTTCAAGATTGCGAGCAATTTCACCAGCGCGCTCGACGTCTTTGACTTTGAGTTCGACGCCCATAACTTGATCACCGCGGCCGACTAAGTCTTGGATGTCTTTGAGCGCCGTGTACATCAGGCGGCGATCGTATTCATCGAAGCCACTATAGAAGATGCCCGTGACATGAAACCTGCGCGTTCGCGGTGCACTTGACTTGGCGCGCCAGGTGTCGAAGTCAATATTGGACAAGGGCACCACGACCGTGACGTCATCGCCGACTTTAGCTTTGAGCTTGCGCGCCAATTCGCGGCCCATGATGATCGAAGGAAACTCGCCCGGCCCTGGCACGCGCGCCAAAGAATCGATCGACGCACCGTCGAGCATATGCTTATCGAGATCAAGCACGCCCCGCACCAACGCTGGATCAACGCCTTTGATGGCAACACCCGAGAGTTGGCCTTTGCCGCGCGTAACCAACATTTCAGCGAAGATGAATGGCTGCGCCGCCAACACATCGGCATCGATTGCCATCGCGGTTTTCATCACGTCGCGATATTCGGCGAAGGTCGACTGCTGCTTGAGTACGATGACGTGCGCATTAACGCCCAAGACCTTTTCACGGAACTGCGCTTGAAATCCGGTGGTCACCGAAAGCACTACCGTTAAAGCGGCAACGCCCAACGCAACGCCGAGAACCGAGACACTGGTAAACACCGAGAACACCGCCATCAGGCCGATGACGGCTGTCGCGATCATTCCTAACAACAGCATCAGCACGCCGAACGGACTATCACCGTTGGACGTCAGCAAGATGACCAAGCCTGCAACCGCAACAAGTGCGGCGGCGGCGGCGCGGCCAATCATGCGGCGATTGATGCGGCCACCCAATAAATAGCGACCACCGATGAAATTTTCGTAGGGCATCTCAGCTCACACTACCGCTGGTAGGGCCCTGAGTATTCCCGCTGGTGGTCATGCGCCGCATCGTGTAGCGCTCCCAGCCGACAATACCCACGACGATAATGACCACCGAAATCAGTGCGGCAAGCTCACCATGAACCTGCGCCGCTTCGGTGGGATCCATAAATTTGCCGCGGATATCCTGGGCCCGACCAATCGCCAGCGCGATCCGTCCTTGCACCGTGAAACCAAAGCTCGCGCCGAAGCCGATCATGATGATCCAGACGCCGACGCGCGACAGCCGCCCGACCACGCCTTTGTGCGCAACCGAAAAGTAGAAATATAGCAGTGAGGTCAAAAACGCGATCAGCAATAGGATCTGCGACAGCGTACCGAACAAGTTTAACTCACCCCGACTAATGCCAGCGGTCGCATCCAAGCCAACCAGCGGCCCGCGTTCGTCGTCGAGGCCAGCTTTTTCGATCGTTGACAAGCTCGGCCGGGTCACCGCATCTTCGATGCTAGTGAACGGCTGCTGCGCGCGCTCAGCGATGAACTTGTCGGCAATCGCGGGCGTCACGCCAGCCACACTCACCAAGGTTGCAGCATCCGCCGAATTCAAATCAACCTTGCGTAGATCCAACGGCCGACTTGCGGTTTTAACTTGTTCCGCGATGTCGGATTGCACTAAGGCAACGACGTTTTGCCCAGCCGCCATTGCCACCACGAACGCCAACGGAAACCGGCCCATCCAACCCAAGCGCGCCGACAGAAACTTTACAAATAACAGTGCTGCAAGAATCAAGGGCACAAACGTCAGGAGCGTGGTTTGGCCCGACGAAAAGCGCGGCGCAACGTTATCGTTGAATTGACGAATGACAATGTAACCAATCGACACGCCAACGAATAGATGTTCGGCGAATTTGTAAAACGGATTGTCTTTGTACAAAAACGACAAAATACAAAACGTTAAAAAGATCCCAATCCAAAATCCGATGATCTCAATGGCCGCTAATTGACTCATACCAGCGCCTCCCGGCGACGGCGACGACGGCCGAGGAAGTAGATGCTGTTGCCCAAGATGATGGCCAAAATCACGACGCCGTGACCAACATTAAGCACGTCAGCACCTTGGGTTGCCGTGCCGGTTTTGCCCACCAACGCTTCATACTCAGCGGAGCCCGACAAGCCTGCCACCAACCCAAGCAATTGACCCGATTGATAATACGGCGCCAAATCTGTCGTGGACACGGCGGTCGTTGCAGCCACCATGCGCAAAGCATAAGGCGCTTGCACATATTGCACGTATTCTTTGGCCCCCGGGGCACCAGCCGAAACCAGTACCATCAGCGTAAAATCGCTGAGCCGATTGATGTTCTTCATGAACGGGATGTCGTCGATTTTGGCGCCGTCATCGGTGCGACCGTTAAACTGTTTGCGAATATCGGCGGCCATCGACAACATGACGTTTTGTTTGCCTTCGCGAAAGCCGAGATACGCGTAGTCAACGTTGCGCACATAGGCCCGATCAGGCTCACCGCGGTAGCCAGCGGTACCGGGCGGGGCTAGCGCGACGTCCACGGTTTCACGAATCCAACGTTCGATCAGCGGCGGCGCCGAGTACCACAGCGTTACAAATACGATGCGCACGTTGCGGCGCTTGAGCTGCAAGATTGCCGCTCGATAGAACGGTTCAAGTTCCGGCGTTGACGCTGGATCACAATCCATGGAAATCAGCACCACGTCGCCGGACTTTAGCTCTTCGATCGGAGCGTACGCAGCGCGCGTCATTGCTGATGGTTTGATCGGCAAGCCAATGGGAAAGTACAACGGCAACACCACGGCGAGGGCCATCAACAAAAAGATCCAACGACGATCGAAGCGTTCGAGGACGCCTAACCATCCGGCCGACTTGGCTGGCGCGCTCACGAGTCACCGCCCAGGTGCGAACGTTCGAGGCCCAAGATGACACGCAAGCCCGTGGCCACGGCACCGACGGCAGCACCCATCAGGATGGCCCGGCGCGACCCATTGTTAGGAATATCAAGAATCCATTGTGACAACGCAGGCAGCTTGCCCGAAATAGCTGCCCCCATCGGGGCCCGGCCCAGCAACACAATGATCGCCGAGCCAAGCAATAAACCCGACTCGATGTTGCGAGCGCGAAACGCACGAAATGCCGCCGACGCTACGAAAAACGCAAGCAACGAAAACATGGTTGCATTACACGGCGCAAATACGTGGTCATAAATCCATGTACGCATCCGGCCATCGGCGCCCCATTGTGCGGGCGGATCAGCGGCAAGGCGCGCGACATCACCAGCTTTGAGGTCAAGCGTGCCTTCCCATGTCGCGAACCCACCGGGGCCATGTTGCGCTTTCGCAGCAATGCTGCCGGGATCCACTTCGACGCGCGATCGCCGCCCTTGGCGGTCATATGCGTGAGTCACGACACCGGCAATCGTAACTTTGACGTCGCCTGGTGCGATAATTTCGACCACCGCTTTGTTTCGGCCGGCCAGCGTGGCGTCGGAGCTAACGGTTTGAAACGTGCTTGGGTCTTGCGCGGTGCCCCACGGTAATCCCGCCGCAAACATAATGACCGCCGACGCCAACAACACAACTTTGTACGGCCAATCGGCTTCACGTCGGCGAATTTTGGGCCAGGTAACTTGGACCAAGTTGAGCCCACCAGCGATGTACGCACACGCCGCGATCACCGTCGCCCAACCGGTCAGCTCGGTTTGGGTAAAATCGTACACTGAGTGATGCGGCACAAATGCGGCGATCACAAACCACAGCCCGACTGCGCAACCGAACACCAAAGGCAACGTCTTTTTCATGGGAACAACGTCTCCATGAAATTGAACCGCGTGAACGGATACACGTTGTTGTTGGCCAACGTAGCGAAGGTGACCCCAAGGATGACCAACAACGCAACCACGACTTTGAGCATGTCCCCCACTTTGAGCTGCGCCATTTGATCCGGCTCGCGCGTGAGGTAGGCCGAGGTGGCGTACAGCTCTTCGCCGATCAGCGTGTAGTCACACCCTGCGATAAAAAACGGCATTTGGGTGAGCTCGGCGGTGCCTGCAATTTGCACCGCACCGGCGATAAACCCAGTTTCCGCAAGCATCAATGACTCACCGTAAAACTTACCAAAATAAATATTGGTGGCCGGCCGCTCGCGCAAAATGATGCCGTTCACGCCCGCAGCAAACGCAAACTGCTCGCTGGTAATAAACATGATGTTTTCAGGTTTGTGAGCATCGAGCCGGCCAGCATTGGCGTAGCCTTGGCGCACCATTTCTTCGGCGATCACCATCGTCAACGGAAACGCATTGGCGACCCGCAGATCTGTGTCGTATTCGGCGGTGATTTTGGCGACATGGCCTAAAATCAGCAAGCCCGCGATCGTCTGAATATCCTGCGCTTCTTCGACGCCAGTCACGTACAACACCGGCCGGCCCATCTCGGTGGCACGGCCAATCGAGTCTTCGATGGCATCAATGCCCGCAATGCGCCGGACAAACAACGTTCGGCGTTTCGCCAGCCAGGTAAAACCAAACAACCCGACACCGGTAAGTAAAATGAGACCGAGATATCCTAGCTTGGCCGTATTGAACCAACCGGCGTGGCCGCGGACCTGCCCCGAAACCGCGCAATTTCCGACGAAGCCGTAATACGTGTCGTTGTTTTTGGCCGGCAAAGCCTGCACAAACGCATAGACGTAGCTGGTGTCAGCGTCGATTTTGTCAACCATCGCAGTCGTTGGATCGCTGACCGATTTGGCCACCACCGTCCACACGCCGTGCTGCGACCCAACCGACCACTCGCGATCCTGCACGCGCGTCGTCCACGCTGGCGTGCCGGCCGGCGTGCCTAGGTTCAACAAGAAATCGAGCGAAACCAAGCCCGGATCGCCATATCCAGTCGCCCGCTGTATTGGCTCGTTGCCATCGCTCGCAGTCGCAGGCCGACGCAGCACTAACACTACCACCTCGTTCGCTGGCACGGGTAGCCGACTCCATTGAATGGCAAGGTGACGGCCATCGTCGTTGGCCGGCGCTGTCAGTTGCAGCGTCCACTGGGTTTTGCCAGTCAGATCGACAAAATGATCAGGTTGGGCGACGACGCTGCGCATGCCCCCAACCAATGTCAGAAGTGCAAACAGCGTCGCAATCATCAGGTTACGCAGCGAGCCACGCCGCGCCGCCCGACGGTGACAACCACGCATTGTCGGTGGCCGTGTCATCGTTCAATAACCTCGACGTTGGCGCGCGGCACGATCACTTTTTCGCCGTTAAAATTGACCTCGACGACGCGGACCTTGGTTTCCGACGGCATGATTGCTAACTCAACCGGCAGCCGAATAATTTTGCCGATGCGACCAAAATACGGCGCGCGAATCCCTCGCACTGGGGCGCCGACTTCAAGGCCGGCCGGCGCGGCGTCCTCGGGATCAACCATCGCGGCTTTGCCCAACCGAGGCACCAACACTTCGGGTCGAATAACCCCAGCGCGAATTTGCGTAGCACCGTTTACCGACGCAGTTTCACCGGCCAACGATGCCAGCAATTCAAACGTCGCGGTGGCCATCGCGATGTTGCCAAAGCCCTCGGTAACGACCAAGGTGGTTGCCAAATCCTCCGAACCCGTCACGGCCACACCAACATCGTAGCCGAGAATTTCTTTTACATCTTGATAGGCAAAGCCACCGCACACCACCGCAGTGACGCCCAACTCAATGGCGCGGCGGAAACCAGCGAGGGTAAGTTGGCCCCCGCCGATCACCACTTTGCCTCGGTGTTCGGCTGTAAAATCCTTGGCGTCGAGTTGCTGATCAGGCTTGGTCACGCCAACCACGATCGGCCCTTGGCGTTCACCCGCGAGCCCAAAAATCCCTTGCACCAGCGCCCCGCGAGTTTCAATTACCACGCCTTCGCCTTCGATAACTTCCACTACGTTGCCGTCCACGTACGCGCGCACTTCGACGGGAATTGGCGGTTCACGAAACACCACCACGCCGGTGAGCGCTGACGCTGATTCCAACACACCGACGATGGGCGATTCAAATTTGCTATTGACCAGCCCAAAAAATGCACGGTTGGCGGCCACCACTTGTTTAACTGCGACGCTTGCGCCAACCGCCACCGTCAGTTTGCCCGCCAGCTCATCCGGTAACACCCCGATCAAGTTGGCAACATTGTGCAGATGCACGCGCCCGGGCAGCTCGGTTCGTGCCACCACGTCAGCGGCACTAACATGGATGCCAAGCCCGACTTGAACTTGGCCAGCCAGCGGTAAGCGGCGCGATTTTCGCACCACTGCATTGCGGGTTACCGTCAGGCCGGGGGTATAGGCGTCACCCATGAGCGGTGGAGAGAAACACATGCGCGGCAGGCCGGCAAGGGAACCAAGCGAACGATTGGACGGCCGGATCGGATGCACGAATGCACGTAACCTGCGGTTGGCATCGGCGGAGGCCAACCTGGCGGAGACCAAGCTACGGCAACGTCCCACCAGGCCGCCGCATTGCGCTAACCCCTTGTCGCAACGAGTGTCGCGCCCTGTCGCGCCACATTTTTTACGAAAATCGTCGCCGTTTTTTGCACCGCGACACTGCAATTAGCGCCATGTAAGAGACATGAATAGAAAAGTCGTGGCCGCCCTGGCAGCTCTGGCCGTTGTCGCTGCCGGCATGTGGTGGTTCAAATTCCGCAGCAGCTCGACCTCCCAGCAAACAACCGCAAGCGGCAGCGCCGGCAGTGGTAGCAACCAAGGCTCAGCGCAAGGGTCGGCGGCGAGCGCCGATCGCTGGGCCACTCAAACCGAAGCTCCCGACCGCGCGCCGCAGTCGGCACGCTGGAGCTTCGACACCGATCCCGAAGGCAATTTGCAGCTCGAAGGCCAAGTGCTCGGCGGCGACGGCAAAATCATCGCAGGTGCCGAAGTTTGGCTAGGCAGCGTGCCGCCGCGCAGCACCCAAAGCAAAGAAGACGGCACGTTTGTATTCGACAAGCTAGTCGGCCGCACCTACGAGCTCGCCGCGAGCACGAACGAACTGGTTGGTGCGATGACCTACAAGTTGACCGCCGACAGCGACCCCGTGGTCATCAAACTGTTACCCGGTGCGTCGATCGAGGTTGTAGTTACCGACGAAGACAACAAACCGATACTCAATGCAGCCGTTGGGCTCAGCGATCTACAAGCACGCAAAACCAACACCGACAAAGCTGGCAAGGCCACGCTGCGTGCCGTTCCAGCAGGCTGGGTTGCGATCGAAGCAAGCGCCGAAGGCTTCGCCCCCAACGGCCGGTACGCCTCAGTGGCGGTGAGCAAAGAGCCAACACAAATTGCCATTGCGTTAAAAAAAGGCGTGCTGGTGAGTGGCCGGGTGGTCGACGAAGCTGGTAAGCCGATTAAGGACGCTCGCATTATGCCTCGGTCGCCGCGGGCGTGGGGCGGCTACAATAGTTGGCAACAGGTGGTTTCCGACGACAAAGGCCAGTGGAAAGTCCCGGCCTTGGCGGCTGGCACCTATACCTTTGCAGCGAACGATAGCGACCATGCGCCGGCTGAATCTAGGCCGTGGACCATTGGCACACGCGCAACCGAAAACATCAATATCGTCATGAAGACGGGTGGCGTGATGCGCGGCACGGTGGTCAATCTCGACAGCAAGTTCGTGCCCTATGCAACGGTCCGAATCGCCAAGACCGAAGCCGGCAATCAAGATTTTTTTGGCGCGCTCCGGCAAACCGTTGCCGATGACAAAGGCGTGTTTTTTATCAAAGGCTTGCCACGCGAGAAACTGCAAATTCGCGCCGAGTCCGACGCGGCCGCAAGCAAACTCGTTGCCGTTGACCTGGTCACGGTCGGTCAAGTCAATGACATCAAAGTTGTGCTTGATGTCACCGGCACCATTAGCGGCATTGTCGTTGACGAACTGGGTCAACCGGTGGCCGAAGCCGCCGTCAACGCGACAGTTGACTTCATGGGCGGCGGCGATATTTCCGCGGTCTCGTTGAGCGGTTTTTCCACCGCGACGACCGATGGCGGCGGTGGCTTCACGATTCGCGGCCTCCCCGATGGCAAATACAAGGTCTGGGCGCAACGCCCGGGTTCGGGTGCCGAAGAATGGGGCCAACATGGCGTGCAAGCCAAAACCGGCGACAAGGCGGTCCGTGTGGTGCTAGCGGCTCCAGGCGGCATCACTGGAAAAATCGTTATCGAAGGCGGCAAAGTACCGAAGTTCGCCATGGTCAGCGAAGGCTGGTCACCGGCGGTGCCGACCCGTGACGGCACGTTTGAACTAAGGAATATCAATCCGGGCAAACACGACATTTCTTTGCGAGGCAGTGAATTTGCGCAATTTATCAAACACGACATCAACGTCGAGCCTGGTAAAATCACCGACGTCGGCACCCTCACCGTGCCGCGTGGCCGCAAGATCATGGGCAAAGTCGTCGACGGCAAAGGTCAACCGGTCGAAGGTGCGCGCGTCAAACTTGCGCTGATGTTGATCGATAGTGGCAGCGATGACGCCTCGGCCCAAGCCATGGAGGAGCAAAGTGGCGTGCGCAGCGCGCAGACCGACAGCAACGGGGAGTTCTTAATCATTGGCGTGCCCACCAAAGCCACCCGCGCCGCAGCCGCGCACCCGGCGCTGGGCGCATCGCTCGCCGTCGAGGTACCGGGCGGCGAAGAAGATTTGCGCGACATTACATTAACGCTCAAAGGCTTCGGCTCACTCGCAGGCAAAGTGATGATGCAGAACAAGCCCTTGCCCGCAACCGGAATCTCGGTCTCACCCAAAGGTGGCACCGCAATGATGGCGCAAACCGATGCCAACGGTGAGTTCGTCATGGAAAAAGTCCCTGAAGGCACCGTCGTCGTCACGGTGATGCGCAGCAAAATGATGGAGATGCGGACGTTCAGTGCAGAAGTAAAGATCGTCGCAGGGCAACGGACCAGCAGCACCATCACGGTAACCACCGGCGCCTTGTCGGCCGAGGTTCAAATTAAAGCGTTAGCCGGTGCCAAAGTCGACGCCGCACAGGTGTTCATGTTTCAAGGTGTTGCCGCCGCCAAAAACGGCGGTGACCTCATGAAAAATTTCTTTGGCGGGAGCAGCAGCGGTGCTGGCGGCAACATGAAATTCTGGCTGGGTAAAACCATTCCCTTCCCAGTCTTCGACGAATTAGATGCCGGCAATTACTCCATTTGCTCGGTGCCCATCACCGGTGACATGAACGACAGCACGTTCATGATGCGACTCCAGGAAAATGTCGAATCCATCCAAGTCTATTGCAAGCAGGTGACCGTCACTGCAGCGCCAGCGAAACAGTTTTTTGTTCACGAGTTGCCGTCGATGGATCCGTTGCCGGCCCCGCAGTAAACGGCTTGCCGCACAGCACTCGGTGTAGGACATTTTACCGCAGCCACGCGCAAGCAATTGCGCGCAACCTCGATGCGGCTGGAGTATGGTGGCGACATGAAGCAACGCGCCAGTTTTCTGCTAACAGCCTCGGTACTTACGCTAGGTTGCGCTTGCTCGGATTCTGCCGCCTCGATTGATGCGCCACTGCAAAACGATGCCGCGGTGGTTGCAGCCAAGGTGGTCAGGTGCCCAGCCACGCCACTTTTCAAAGTTGGGGTGTCGGGGGCCCAATACCTGCCGATGACGCAAACGGTCCCGGTTGGCGCCATTGTTGAATTCAAAACCTCGATTGATCACAGCGCAAAATCATTGGAAAATCTATTCCTAGTCGATTTTGCCACGACCAGCTGCGTACAATTTAATACGGCCGGGCTGTTCAAGTTCTTCTGTACTGCGCACGGATTCGTTGGTTCGGTTACAGTTCAGTAAATGTTTGGCAGCAATCGATTGTTTCGTGGTCGCCGCAGGGACCTCTATGGGCCGTTACTTGGCAACGTCCTGTTCCCCGCATTTGAAGCCGTGCGCGGCCGGCCGTCGCTGGCCATGCTGCGCTACTTAGAGCAGACCCAGTGGTGGTCAGCGGATCAACTACATGATTTGCAGACGGGTTTACTGCGTCGCCTGTTGCGCCACGCCTACGCCCACACCGCACACTACCGCCAGATGTTTGACCAGCTCGGGGCAACGCCGCTCGATATTATGGGTCCCGCAGACTTGCAGCGCTTGCCGTTGTTAACCCGCGACGTAGTACGCGCGTCACAACAAAGCCGCGTCGCGGATGTCCCACCTTTTGTCGCGGTTCGGAAATTCTCCAGTGGCACCACCGGCGAGCCAACCGAAGTTGGCTACAACGCCAGTTCGCAACATTGGCGCGATGCGATGCGCCGACGCGGTTATGGCTGGGCCGGGTATTACATGGGCCAGCGCGCGTTACATTTCTGGGGCACGGCACCAGTTAAGCCTCCGTTGCTCAAGCGTTGGAAAGTAGAACTCGATCACCGCTTACGCCGAGATTTGTACATTGACGCTAATGTGCGGACGCCAGCAGCGTTGCAGCAGGCGGTCGAGCACATCGTCAGTTTTCGACCTCAGGTTATTGTGGCGTATGCGCAAGGTGCCGCGGCGCTAGCCAAGTACATCAACGACCAGGGCGTGCGGCGCTGGGATACGATTCCGGTGTTGGTCGGTGCCGAACGCTTATGGCCGCACGATCGGGCGACGATCGAACAAGCCTTCGGTCCGGCCCTGTTCGAGACCTACGGCTGCCGCGAGTTTATGTTGATTGGCTCCGAATGTGAAATGCACGACGGCATGCACACATCAATGGAAACGCTGATCGTTGAAATTGTCGTGCGAAATCCAGACGGATCAACGCGCGCCGCCGAGCCTGGCGAAGCTGGTGATGTGGTGATTACCGACTTACAAAACCTGGCATCGCCATTGATTCGCTTTGTCAGCGGCGATCGCGCGATTGCAAGGGCCGCCACTCCTTGTACCTGCGGCCGCGGGTTGCAACGCATTGGCCCCATTGATGGACGCGTCGCAGAAACGTTATTTGATGGTGCAGGGAATCCAACCAGCGGGCTGATTTTCAGCATCGTGTTTGTCTGGCTCGGCAAAGTGACCAAACAATTTCAAGTAGTGCAACGCGTCGATCGTAGCGTAGTGCTGCGCGTGGTGCCGATGGCAGCAACATTGTCCGAAGCGGATCGCGTGATTATCCGTGAATACTTTGCGAAGTATCTGCCGGGCGCGCCGCTGCAGATTGAAGAACTAACTGAAATCCCACTGACCAAAGCCGGCAAAACCCGCGTGGTAATCAATGAAGGTTTGACGCCGCCACGTGGCACGGTCTAACGCGACGGCAGTCGGCAGTCGGCGTGGACATTACCGGGGGTGGTTATCGTTTATCGTGAACGAATCGATGATCTTGAGATGCTCCGCGAGCTTGGTCGTGGCATGAAGCCAGTGGCGCGGCACCTACCCACGGCATTGACAGGTTGACCGGTCCATCGCGACGTTCGCGCCACCCGAGTCCGAAAGTCCGAAAGTGTCCGGTTTTCGGACTCTAACTCCGGACTTCAGACCCGCAAAACGGCTCAATTCCACCCCCCCAACGCGCAAATTTATCGGCAACAGCAGTAACCATTGCCGCTTGAAAGGCGTCCAAGAACTACGACCGTCCGGCAGCCAAGATATTTTACGAAAATGAGCTATTCAGCTATACCAATCGACCATGTCACTATCCCGCCCCAGCGTAGGCAACGTAATGCACAAATTCACAACACGGCAAAATCGGGGCGACAGCGGTAATGCGCTTACTATGTTG
>JAGPDK010000350.1 GCA_018057605.1 Kofleriaceae bacterium
GTCGAGAATCATGTTCGGGCCTTTGCCGCCCTTGAATGCATTGAGTTGCAGTTCGATGTTCTGCCAGTATTCTTCGAGGTTTTCACCCTTCCAAGCAAACACTGGGATGCCGGCTTTGGCCATCGCTGCGGCGGCTTCATCTTGAGTCGAGTAGATGTTGCACGACGTCCACGAAACTTCAGCGCCGAGTTCAACCAGGGTTTCCATGAGCACGGCGGTTTCGATGGTCATGTGCAAGCAGCCCGCAACGCGCGCGCCCTTGAGAGGCTTGGCTGCGCCAAATTCTGCGCGCAGCGACATCAAGCCCGGCATTTCCTTTTCGGCCATGCGGATTTTTTTGCGACCGAGTTCGGCCAAGTTCATGTCTTTAACTTTAAATGCTGGGAATTCGTTGCGGGTATCCATGATGTATCTCCAGGTACGTGTTGTCAGTTGTTACAAAAAACAAAAACTCAATTGTGGGGCACGGCGCGGCGGCCGATCGCGATTTGATGCGCAGGTAGGGTGGTGCCGTCTTCATCCACGAAGGCCGAGGGCGCCGCTAAGGGCGTCAGTGCTATGGTGTCGAGTCCCGCGTTTTCGATGCAGGTACGCAGTCGATCTGGTTCAAAGCCTAACCAAACATCGCCTTGGGCCCGCATAGATTCATCGCTGTGCGGCGCGTAATCAACAATGATGAGGTGACCGCCACGACGCAACAACCGCGCTGCTGCGGCCACGGTATCGTCAGGCCGGGCGGCGTGATGAAGTACGCGCACCATCATGACAATGTCGGCGCCGCCGCGTTGCGCAACTTCGGCGGCTAAATCGGCATCATCGGCGTCACCTTCGCGCAATCGCACGTTGGGCAATCCCAGCTGGGCGACTCGTGCCGCGCAGCGCGCCAAGCGGGCCGGGCTACGGTCCACTGCAATCACCCGATCAAAAACCGGCGACAGCATTGGCAACAACTGACCGTCACCCGTGCCTAAGTCAACGGCGAGCGCGCACCCTGGCAGTAGCGGCGCGAACACCGCGAGATAGCTCAACAGCGATGCATCGGGCGTGGTGAAACGCTCGCCCGTCGGCGCTGGTGCGGCATCAAAAAAACGCCGCGAAAGTTCTTCGCGCTGCGCAACCACCGTAGCGATGCGGGCCAGGCTGCCATCTCGCACACATAACGTCCGGCCCTCGGACATGGCCGCGGCCATAATGGGTTCGGCTGGATCGCTGCCTTCGGTTCGCAACAACGTGCGCGTACCGTCGCGTCGGGCGGTGAGCAAACCGGCTTCGCGCAATGGCTGCGTCTTCTTGGTAACCTGGGGTTGGCTTTCCGATAACAGCGTCGCGAGTTCGCTGACCGTCAGCTCTTCTTCGCTGCACAAGGCAAGCAAACGCAAACGGTCTTCGTCGCCTAACAGGCGGAACAAAGAAGCTCGTGAGGTCTGCATGGATTCCTTTGTATGCCATTATGCGAATGTTGGCAATACCAATATTGTGTTAATAAAATATCTATAAAAATCATTTAGTTGCAATGATTTAATATTTCGCGCAACTGTTTCCTGGGCCGGTCGATGAGCGCGCCATGAAAAAAATCAAACCCAGAAAATTCAGCAAAGCAATCCGTTCCCATGCGCGCGCTCGCAAAATCTGTAGTTTTGTCGATGGTCAGCTTGTGGAATCAACCCTGTGCGCCATTGCGGATCGGGGCCGCCAACGCTACGCAATTGTGATGCAAGTTCAAGCTCGCTGGCGCTTTCTCGATTGGGCCACCGCAGGCTTTATGCAGCCGGCGTTGTTAACCAACGCACCGGTGCTCAGCGAACCAGACTTTTTGCCGCATCCGCAGCTGCAAGCTTGGTTGCAAAGTTCACTCGCGCAACAAGATGCCGAGCTTGAATACGATGCTCCCCAAAAACCGTTCACGCTGCGGCTCTAGCGTTTTCAGGCGGTGCGCTCAGCCGCGGTGACAACCACGCCAACAGCGAGGCCGCGGCCTGCCAAGCCCAAAACAACCGGCCGCCATAATTCGGGAACCAACCCGCTGCTAGCCCCACATGCCCAAACGCGGTACCAACGCGCAACGGCGCCGTCGCTAGGCGAACAACGTTGGCAGCACGTCGCCGGCTTTACCTAGCACCACGCGATCAAAATCATCGGCGTTGTCGGGGCGCTGCAATCCGACGTACACGGACTTGCAGCGTTCGCCCTGTTGTTTACGATAGCTGATTTCACGGACCAACCCGGCTGCGGGATACACGATACCCGAGCTGCCGACGGTGATGAAAATATCGCAGGCTTGAACTTTGCGTTTAATGACATGCAAATCAAACGGCACCTCGCCAAACCAAACGATGTGCGGGCGCTGCAACGCACCACAGCTGCAATATGGCAAGGTTGCGAAGTCATGGCGCATGTCGATGAATGGCAGCGACGCACACGCAGCATCGGAGCAGCGGGTTTTGAATAACTCGCCATGCATGTGAATCAAGCGCTGCGAGCCGGCCGCTTCGTGCAGGTTGTCGACGTTTTGCGTGCACAACATGAAATTATCACCACAGACTCGTTCGGCACCGGCCAACGCAGCGTGGGCGGCATTAGGCTTTACATGTAACGCTTGGGCCCGGCGTTGCGCGTAAAAGCGCCACACCATAGTTGGCGATTTCGCAAAGCCCTCCGGCGATGCCACGTCTTCAACGCGGTGATTTTCCCAAAGCCCATCGGCGTCGCGAAATGTTGCAATGCCACTCTCGGCGCTGATGCCGGCGCCCGTGAGTACAAACAGTTTGGTCGCGGCGGTGAGCGGAATCGTCGTCATTGTCATAGTGTTACAATAACACTAATGGGGATGCCAGGGGCAAATGCGGCTACACCACGGCTAAATGCAGGCGACCGTTCCGACGCTCGCGGTTTTCGGTTTTGGCTTGGCTGCGCCAGGCATCGCCGCGGCTGGCTTGATGCGCGTACGCCACCGGGCACCTCGATGTGCATGATTTTTGGGTGGCAAACGCTAACCGAATGTCGTCGACCGTGTAGGCCGCAATCGGCTTGGCTGGGGATCCATAACGCGGGGTACACAGATGCACCAGCCCGTTTTCGCAGACGTGGAAAAATCGCGCGCCGGCTCGACACTTCCAGTTGAGTTCGCCGTCACGCAAGATCTTGTCGTTGAAGTCTTCACCCAGCAGGCCGAGGTCGCGGCCTTGCAACTTGGTGATTTGGTCGTAGATCGCCCGGGTGTGGGCATCGAGTTTGGCGAGCTGCCCCGAGGGTTCGCGCAACAATGCGCACTTGGCATCAAAGCCGTAGGCGAGAGCGGCTTTGGCAACTTCGAGCGCTTCGTCTGCGGGGCCCGAGCCTAGCACGGTGTTGATGCGCACCCGAAATGTCGCAACCTGCGCCAGTAGTTGCAATTTGGGCTGCAGCGGTCGCAATGACTTTTTGCTCACGGCGTTGGGGTGCACGTTGTCGAGGCTGATCTGCATGGCGTACAACCCTGCGGTGTTGAACCCTTCAATGTGCGCACGCGTGAGCAGATATCCGTTGGTATTTAGCGCTGGCACCATGCCGCGTTCACGCACGTAACTCACAAGTTCGACGATGTCGGGATGCAACAGGGTTTCACCGCCGGTGAGCGTCACGATGACGGTGCGCAGTTCGGCAAGTTTGTCGATCCGCTGCTTGAGCGTGGCAAGTGGTACCGGTGGCGAAACTTTGTCGTATTCAACGCAGTAGCCACAACTCAAATTGCAGCGTCTTGTGACAATCAGATTCACCATCATCGGCCGATCGCGATCTACCAGTGCTGCCGCTAGCTGCGCCAGTACGCGAACGTTGTCAAGCAAGGCAGGCGTCGGACGAGTTGTGAGCTTCGACATACCTCGAGCTAGTGCAACTGGCGCGCCGATGGCCGGCCCCTCGCAATGGTGGCCGGTTGGCGGATGCCGACGGAAAGTGACCAAAACCTATCAGTAATAGCGTCAGATGGTCACCAAGCGCGGCGCCGTGGGATTTGCCACGATCTGGCAGAAGCTGGCAGCGTGTGGTGGGCAGATGAGTCATGCAGTTAGCGCGTTGGTAGTGCCGCAATCGCAGTGCTCAGTTGTGCGTAGTCGGTGAATCCCAGGGCTAACCCAGCCTCGAGTTTTGGTTGCACTTCTTTTTCATACTCGGGGCCCTTAATCCAAATGGCGGAAGCCGCGACACCGGCACCGGAATACGCATCAATGTCGGACGCACGATTGCCAATGCCCACGGCGACTTCAATTCCGTGGCTTTCAAGTTGAGTCAAAACGTTGATTTTGTATGCTGCCGTCGCACTCCCCGGCATTGTGAAAAGTGTTGGCGCAAGGCGCAACGGGCCTCGGGGCATGCCGCTTTGTGCTAGCCAAGTGCGGCTGCCTGCAGTGAAAACATGGCCGCGTGCCGTCACATAAACCGGCAGGTAGCCGCGAGTCCGAAGTTTCGCCATCGCGGTAGGCGCGTTGGGATGAATTGCGACTTCGGCGCCGGTAATCAGTGACAGCGGATAAGCGAGTTCAGACGAGGTTAACGTGCCATCGACGTCGGATACCGCAGCGGCGGTGCCATCGGATGCCACCACCGCCAAAAATACGGCACCGCTGTTGTCGCCGGGGATCGCGATGTACATGTCGCGCATGCCAATCGGCAGGCGTTCGGAGCCCGACAGCGTGAGTTTAAATAGGCCGTCTTTGTCGGTCACCGCACTGCCGAGTGGTTGCCACGCACCGGCGCGGCAGGCGTAGATGTCGACCTGCTCATCTACCAGGGCTTTGTCAATAAGACCGTACGATGCGGCGCCGGCGATTTCTTGGGTGGTGTCGCTGGCGGATGCGATTAGATCAAAACCGCGATGATTCGGGGTACCAAAGCCGATAATATTGCTTACGCGATGTCGCCACGAGACCGGCGCAGGTAACGTGGGTGTGCCGGTGCATTGTACATCGGGGAGGGCAGTCGCGAACCCATCGGCCTTGCTGTCGGCAACCTCGGCCGGGTCGATGGCGACATCATCGGCATCGCTGGGGCCCATGCAACCAGTGAGCGCGTGGCTGGAAACGAGTAAGCTTAGTACCAGAGCGCGTGAAATCCGCATCAATCGGCTATAAGCAAAGGCTGTACCAGTTAGCGTCTGCGCACAGTGTCGATTCAGGGTGCCACTGGCTGGCCGACTAGCCAGTTTGTGATGGTCAAATGTCGGCAATGGTGACATGTGACCTTGTCTGGATGGTGCGTACGTAGTCCGTGCCGCGGCCGGGACGTGCGAAATTGGCCTAATTGACGCATTTACCATTCGCCGCTGTTGGCGGCGGATGACCAAGGTTCAGCAGGCGGCAACGCTGCGCCACGCTGCAGTAATTCAACTGAAATGTTGTCGGGGGATCTGACAAACGCCATCCGGCCATCGCGGGGTGGGCGATTGATGATGTATCCAAGCTCGTGCAGGTGGGTACATGCGGTGTAGACGTTGTCAACTTCAAACGCCAGGTGGCCAAAATTCCGGCCGCCTGGGTAGGGCTCGGTGTTGTCCCAGTTGTGAGTTAGTTCAACCTGTGGTGAATCGCCGGTGTCTTGGCCCGGCACACCGAGGAAGACGAGGGTGAATCGGCCGGTTTCATAATTGCGACGGCGAATCTCGGTAAGCCCGAGGCCGTCGCAGAAAAAACGCAGCGTCGCGGGCAAATCGCGAACCCGGATCATGGTGTGTAAATAGCGCATGCGCTGATGTAGCACAGGCCGTTCGGTTGGCTCGGCGCTCCAGTTGCTACGGTGTTGTTGTGTTGGTGGATGACGCAACCACCAACGTCATATTGCCGAGTTGCGTGCCTGCGGTATTTAGTATGAGATTATTGGTGTACGCGGGGGCGTCGCCGTCGGCGGCAAAGCGCAATTCAACGTTGCGCTTGACCAACCGGTAGTTTCCGGTGGTGCTCATCAAATCGCCGCTTTGACGGAACGAGCCATCCGGTAGCAACGTGATGGTCGAACACATGGTTGTTTCGTGGGCCGTGCCGAAGGTGCGCCCGGCGCTATCGTGCATGCCACATGCAAACGACGTCACCTTTTGACAGCTCATAAAGGTAACGGGTTGCGCGAACGTGGTGGCCGCTACAGCCGTGGGTTTGATGGGTGGGCGCTGGCGCGGAGCCGCTGAAGCTGGTGCGATCGTTGCGATTACAAGGAGAAGGGCTTGGGCTGCGTGAGCTTTTGGCATGTTGGTTCGAACGCGCGAGGTGGGACGAAGGTCTGCAACGCGTGCCCATAGAATCGGACATCGCTTGGCCCTTGCGTCGCTGCCTTGGAGGATCCATAGT
>JAGPDK010000351.1 GCA_018057605.1 Kofleriaceae bacterium
TACTTGCTCCAATGACGTCCGCGTAGTGCGGACCCCGACCAACGTACGCAAGCTGGCGTAGTTCGCGAGTGGCGAAACGGTCGTACCCGGGACCGGCACTGCCGGCCGATGCGGTGCGGTGAGCGGTTGGGTTTGTTGTGCAGCAAGATCGGCGACCGCGCGTGGCGCAATCGCAACCCGTATTTCGGGGGCGCGGGCTTGTCGCACGGTCGCGGTCCGCTGGTCGGACGCCGTGCCTGCGGTGGGGGTGGTGCCGTGCTGTGATGCCGGCCGTGTCGGTGATGTTCGGTGGGTTTCCGGCTCGGTTTCGTCGCGTAACTCGGCTTGGGCCAACATGGGATTGGCAAAATAATATGGTTGCGCACGGTGCCCGCAGCCACTGATCACAAGCCCAACGCCGTAACAAACCAGCGCTGCGAGGCCGCGCTGCCGTTCGGTTGGGTTTGGTTGCTGCGCTATCACCACCGCCAACGCTACCGGGCCAGGCGGGCACGGGCCATTTTTTAGCAAACGTGCTACCCACATGGCGTGACTGACCCGATTGCACCTAGCGAGCCTGCCGAGCCGCTTGCGCCTGCCGCCACTCGCCCACTTTCAACGTTTTCGCTGTGGCGTCGCCGCCTCTCGCCTTTAGTGATTCTCTTTGCCATCTTCGTGTTGGGCCGCGAGGCCTGCAACAAAAAAGACCATGCGCCGGTGTTGGTGAAAATTTCGGCGACGCAATACAGCCAAGAGGTCGCCATGCTGCGCGGCGAGTTGCGGCGCGGTGCCACGGTGATTTCCCATTTTGAACGGCACGCGGTGGCCGGCACCATGGGCACGATCGAACTCAAGATTCCAGGCGGAGATGCTGCAGGCTCGGCGCACCTTGAGGTGTTTGTGCAAAACCGGATGATCGAAATCGACCGAAATTTTCAAGCACCGCCAGGTAGCACGGTGACGATCGACGTCAGCGATGACTTGTTACGCCGCTTGACCGTGCGGTAACTCGGCCGGAGGCTTGGTCGCGCGCCGCCGTGTGCTTAGCGTTGCGCTGGCGGTCGCTGACCGGTGGCGCGATAGAGCTGATAGTCAGCGACGATCGTCGCATGATCGAAAACCAGCGCTGCCGGCAAGGCGTCGGGTCGACAAACCAGGCATTCGGCGGCGTCATCGCCACCGGTAGGCACACCGCTGGCCCGGCCGATAAACACCGTCGAAACCGTGTGTTGCCGTGGATCGCGGGCTGGGTTGGAGTAGCAGTGAAAGAGCTCAACGATTTCGACGTCAAGCCCGGTTTCTTCTTTCGCTTCACGGATCGCGGCAGCGGCGAGATATTCGCCGTAATCAACAAATCCGCCCGGCAGGGCAAAGCCTGGTGGCGCATTCTTGCGCAAAATGAACACCAGGGTGCCCGCCGGTTGTCCGGCTAGTTCGATCAACACGTCGACGGTGGGCGTCGGATTACGATACGGGCCCTGGCTCATGGTGCGTTACCTAGTGGGCCTTCCATCCACGTGACCAATTGTTGTTTGAGCGGTGCCGCGATCGCGGCATCATCAGCGAGGTTTTTGGTTTCGGCCGGGTCGGTAACCAAGTCATAAATTTCCCAGCGGCTATCGCTGATGCGATAGAAAACTTTGTACTTACCGTCGGCCGAAATCATGGCCTTGCCATCATGATTCCAATCTGGCGCCGGCAGTAGTTCCGCGAACGCTGGCGCCGGCGGTAATGTCGCACCAGTAAGCGCGGGCACTAAGCTGCGGCCGACCCATTTGCTTGATGCCGGCGCACCCATGGCAGCGGCAATCGTCGGTGCAAGATCGACTAATTGCACCACGTCGTCGCGTTTGCTCGCGGCCAGGCCCGGGGCCCGGAACATCATCGGTACATGCAGCAGTTCGTCGTACAATGTCTGGCCATGGAAGAACATGCGATTGCCGGCAACCGAGTGCACGCCAAAAGCTTCGCCATGATCGGCGATGACCACCACCAGGGTGTTGTCGGCTAAGCCGTTGCTCTTGAGGCTGTCGAATAGTTTGCCGAGCCAGGTGTCCATAAACGTAATTTCGTAGTCGTATTTTTGCGCCAAGGCAGCGGTGCCGCTCTCGGTGATCTTGTAGCCGTCGTGTTCGACGTAGGTGGAATGTGGCTCAAACAAATGCACCATCATGGCAAACCGTTTTTTCGATTGGGCTAGCTCGTTGAGCTTGGCAATGGCGCGCGGCACGATGCGAGGCGAGGCAATATCTTTGTTGCTTGGTCCTATGTCGACGGCTTCGAGATTTTGCCAATCGTCGGCGCCTTGCATGACATTGGTGTGGCGCTTGTGGCCGAAGCCTTGGCACATGGCGGGGTCGCGTTTGTCGTCGCAAAAATAGAAGTGGCTGGTTTCCCCAACGGTGAAGAGCCCGCCAGCTTTGAGTTGTTCAAACAGAAAATCGTTGTCGTCGGCATTAGCCGGGTAGCCGGCAAATTGTTTGTCGACTTTGACTTGCGACGGGTACCGCGACGTTAAAAACGAGGGCACCGAGCGCGGGGTGTTGGGCGCTTGGGCGTAGGCGTGGCTAAAGCTGACCGCTTGCGCTGCGAACGCGTCGAGATTTGGGGTGAGTGACTTGCCATCACGTTGGTAGCCCGAGCTGCCCAGGCGGTCGTAGCGCAAGGTGTCAACAAACACGATGAGCACATTTTGCACGCCGGGCAGCGCCGTGGCCGCCGGTGGCGGAGTTGGTGCAGGTGCTGCATCGGCGGCGGCTTGGCCCGGCTGCATTGGGACTACTGGCTGGGTCTTGTCGCCATCGAGAATTTGGCCATCGCCGCCAACGCAGTTGTCGTCGATGCCGTTGCCCGGCAGCTCTTTGGCATTGGGATGCACGGCGGCGTTGTGGTCATCACAATCAGGGCCGCCCCAAAAAGCGGAATAGCCATCATGGTCACGATCGATCAGTTTGCGCAGGAGGGTGACGGCCTTGGTGCCGATGAGAGTTTTGTCGGTGATGTCGGCGATCGTCGAGGCGGCCGGTGTGCGCAGCAACACCAGCCCCACGAGCATCGTGGCCACCGCTGCGGCGATCACGGCCGGCAGCGGCCCCGCTGGCAATCGTTGTATGAGCCCGCGGGCTGGGCCGCTGGCGATCGCGCCAAGTACCAGCGCCAGCAATGGAAGTGCGGCGGGCGCAAGCAACGAACCAAGATTTAAAATCCGCCAGTCGAGTTTGGTGAAGACAAAAAATAGCGTCGCTGCGAGCACCGCGAGGCCACCGCCGAGCAACACCACGACCAAGCGCGGCACGCCGCCCAGGCGCGGCACGACCACCACCATCCGTCGCATCATCCGGTACATCGGCAACGCGGCAATTGCCAGCACTACCAAGGCCACGACCACGATGACGCCGAGCAATAACCCGCCCACATCTTTGCGCTCGCGATTACCCACGAGGTCAACCGATAATTTGGCAACCGCAAGTACCAGCGGTGGGATCATCATGACCGCAGCGAGCAGCACCGCGGTGGCATTGCGGTCAGCGTCCGTGTTGTCGCGCAAGGCAGCCAAGCCTCGCCGGACAAACCCGGTACCCCACGTTGCGTTGCCAGCGCCCAAGACCACCGCGAGCCCGAGGCCTACAAACAGGCCCAGCATCGACCACATGCCCAACAAGGGCAGCGCGCCGCCGGCGCTCGCGCCGCTCATCATCGACCGTACAATGTCAAAAAACGCTAGCAAGGTGCTAGCGCCAAGGGCCACACCGAGGCCGGTGCGGAGGCCGTCTTTATACGGAGCTGCGGACGAAGAGTCTGAGTGAGCCATGCTGGGCTTGCCTTACCACGTCTTGGTCGTCACGCGCGCGGCATCCAAGGCCCGAGATCAGATCGGTTGCAGCGCGAAAGTTACTTTGACCCGGGCGCCGTCGCCGGTGAGCATCATCGAGACGTCTCGGCGCCAGCCAGTTTCGAACTTGAGGTCGACGGTTTCATCGCCGATTCGGTCGTCGGGGCTGTAGAAGCCGTCGCGGTCGGTGAGGCGGATGTTGAACTTAATGGACTCGCCGTTTTTCGGGGTCACTTGGATGACGTCTTCGGCAATGAAGTTGCCTTGGGGAAAGGTATTGCCGGCGCGGATCACGATGGCGTTGTCGCTGTTTTTGTTGAGCAGGGTGGTTGAGGTCGCGCCGGTGACCGTTGCTGAACCGAACAATTCCAGGTCGTCGCCTTCGTCACCGCCGGCATCTTCCACCGTGATGCTTTTGAGCGTCACTTTTACTTTTTGGCTGACTCGGGTGCACTCTTTCATCTCGTAGTCGCTGGTGAAAGACATCCGCGCTGGCGAGTTGTCTTTGAGGTAGCTCAGCTTGTACGAGATAGGCGCGCCCGGCGATTCGGCCGAGTAGTCGCCGCCGTCTTTGAGGAACATAATCAAGGCGTCGTAGCTGTCGATGGTGCGAGCCGCGGCTGCACCGCCGCCGCCTAGGATGTACGCGGTGATTTTGCTTTTGCTCAAAATATCCTTGTAGCTGACTGACACTTGGCCACTGACGTCAACGCCACCGGAGTAGGCAAAGTCGAGCGCCGATTGCATTTCTTCGGACGAGTAGTCGGATTCAAAAGTAAACACCACCATGCGGCCGTAGGTAATCGACGACACATACACGGGTGGGGTGGTTTCATTCATTTTTGCGGCGACCTCGGCCAAACTCACGGTCGAGGCGAGCAACGAGCTTGGTTGTTTGGGGGCATCAATGTCGACGGTGTAGTAGGCCTGGGTGTAACGCACCAAATAACGACTGCGCACGTTCTTGTTGCTGAAGTTGAAGCTAGATTTGACGCTGGCGGTGACCCAATCGACGTCGATGCCCAAGGCCAACCCGAATTGCTGTTCGGTGTGTACTTGTTCGATTTCGGAATAGATGTTGGCTGCGGTGGCGCCGGTGATTTCGGTCGTCAAAATCCCCGACACGGCTTCGCGATAGGTCGCCAGCGAGGGTGCTTTGACCACCGCGCTCTTTTTGCCCGCGAGGTTTTCCAAGCTCACCGAGATTGTCGCTGGTGCGCGGTCGAATACCATTTGTGAAAATAGGCCGGTGTAGATCGATTCACCCGCGACCAAAGCGCCAGGCCATAACGACTCAGAGTTTGCCGCGTAGGCAACGATGCGATCGTATTCCCGGGTTTCGCGGAGATTTTGCGTGGTGCACTGATAGTCGCCTTCTGTGGTCGGCGTCGACGTGGCACCCTGATCCACCTGCGCGACTTGCACGGGCAGATACGGCAATGACTTGATATACTCGTCAATCGCTAAGCTTTCAGGGGCTGAGATTTCGGTCGAACAAGCAACCAGTGAAATCAGAGCAGCTGCGAAAAGTGATGACGTGGTGCGCATGCCCACAGTAGTAAGCAAAATAGCGGCCAACACTTTGCGATCATTGGCGATCTCACGAGTGCTGGTAAGGTGCTGTAATTAAACAAGTAAGCGGAACGATTTGACGTCGTACAGCATTGCCAAGGCGGGGCCATGAGATAGCTGGCTACTGCGGTCGCCAGGGGACTTCGGCATCGCGACCGCACCTCGTCATCGCCGCGCCTTGGCATGGCCGCAACCGCTGCCCAATGCTGGTCACGTAAGCGCATCAGATCGAAACTCTTGAACTTTTCAGTTTACGCTGTAGCGCCTTCTCGTACGGGACCACCGCGCTCGGACTACCGCGCTCGGACATCGCACCCTCTATCTGCCAGGCGTCCGGAAATCGAACAATACATGGACCGGAATTGGATACGTCAACAGAACGAAACTCTGGTGATGCGGGGTGGTGGCATGAAGCCAGCGGCGATACACCTACCCCCTACGATGACAGGTTGACCGTTCGCTCGCAGCTTTCGCGCCACCCGAACATGGCGAGTTGTGCTCGTCGCGAAGGCTCGGTAGTGTTCCATCACGGGCACCTGCCATCTTGTGGGTGGTCGGTGCCCGCCGCTGCCGTGCCCCGCGTTGATGCGCCGCAGAACGCAGCCATTGACTTCGATTCATCAGGCCGAAGTGTGGCAGTCCGAAGTCTGCACGTCCGTGCGATCGTGCTAAAACTGACGATCCACAGAAACTGGAATTCCTGAAAATCGACATTTTTCTTTCATTGCGGAATTTGCGCGCAACATGCTGACTGATTTTGAATAATTCGCGCGAGTACACCAAAACGTTGCCGAGTTGCGCTTGCGGATCATCATGAAAATCTGCGAGTAGCAGGTATGGTGTTTTGGTGTGTGACGCGAGCGCTGCTCGCAGATGTTGGCCGTTGGCCGTTGGCCGTTGGCCGTTGGCCTAAGTTTTCAACTTTTTAG
>JAGPDK010000352.1 GCA_018057605.1 Kofleriaceae bacterium
TCTGCGTACCGCGTAAGGCCTTCCGATTGCTGCGGATTTTGTTTACTTTTTCTTGAGTGACCAGCATTGGGA
This sequence comes from Kofleriaceae bacterium, assembly GCA_018057605.1. Classification (GTDB taxonomy): domain Bacteria; phylum Myxococcota_A; class Polyangia; order Haliangiales; family Haliangiaceae; genus JABFXX01. The sequence continues at coordinate 73 of JAGPDK010000352.1, forward strand.
ACGTCCTGTTCGATCGAGGCTAACCAGCAGCTTTTACGCTTAGTCAAAGCGATGCTGGTTAGTTAATGCCGGAAGTGCCTCATGCCGGTAAGCAGCATCGCAACGTTATGTTCATTGGCGGCGGCGATGACCTCGGCGTCGCGCATGGATCCGCCGGGCTGCACCACGGCGCAGGCCCCCGCAGCGGCGAGGACATCAAGGCCGTCGCGAAATGGAAAAAAAGCGTCAGACGCAACCGCCGCTCCGCGCAGCGCTTCACCAGCTTTGCGTTCACAAATTCGCACTGAATCGACGCGGCTCATTTGACCGGCGCCGATGGCCACCGTGACGCCGGCTTTGGCAAACACGATGGCGTTGGATTTTACATGTTTGGCAACTTGCCAAGCGAAGCGCAGATCACGGCGTTCGGCGTCGCTCGGTGCGCGGGTGCTGGCAACCCGCGCTTGGGCGAGATCGACCATGCCGGTGTCGACAGTTTGCACCAACGCGCCACCCGCGATGGTGCGTACTGACCACGCGCGCTTGCCGGTCGCGGCCGACCAATCGCCCGTGGCGGCAACCAGGCGGAGGTTCTTTTTACCCGCCAAAATATCACGGGCGGCGCTCGAATAACTGGGCGCAATGATGCATTCCAGAAACGTCTCGGCCAGCAGCTCAGCGACGGCGGAATCAACTTGCCGATTCAACGCCACGATGCCGCCAAACGACGATGTTGCATCGGCGTCACGGGCACGCAAATAGGCTGCTGCGATGTCGACGTCGATGGCGACACCGCAAGGATTGTTGTGTTTGACCACGACCGCGGCGGGCTCATCGAATTCGAGCACCAAGCCGAGCGCGGCATCGAGGTCGAGTAGATTGTTATACGATAGCGCTTTGCCGCCGAGCACCACCGCTGATGCCACGGTCGGTTGCGCCAGTTTGTCCGCGACGATGGGGCTTTGCGCCGTGGTGTAGAACGCTGCGTGTTGGTGCGGATTTTCGCCGTAGCGCAAATCGTAGGCGCGTTGCCACTGCATGGTGAGCGTCGCCGGCAAGTCGCTACGTGGCGCGGCGGCTAGTGGTGCATCGGCCGCATCGTCGCTGACACTGGTGAGATAGGCAGCGATGGCCGCATCGTACGCGGCCGTGTGCGCAAATGCTTTTTTGGCGAACGCCAAGCGGGTTGCCTGGGGCACGCCGCCGGCGGTCGCGAGGCCGGCGAGCAGGCGCGGGTAGTCATCAGGATCGACGACAACCGTGACGCGTTCGTGGTTTTTAGCGGCTGCGCGGATCATCGCTGGCCCACCGATGTCGATATTTTCGATGGCATCGCCAAACGTGACATCAGGCGCAGCGACGGTGGCTTCGAATGGGTAGAGATTGACCACCACGACATCAATGGTGCCGATGTCGTGCGCCGCTAATTCAGCCAGGTGCGCGGTGCTGTTGCGCGCAAGAATCCCGCCGTGAATTTTGGGATGCAGAGTCTTGACGCGGCCGTCGAGAATTTCCGGTGCACCGGTGTAATCCGAGACTTGGCGCACCGCCACGCCGGCTGCCGCCAGCGCGGCTTTGGTGCCACCGGTCGATAGAATTTCAACGCCGGCAGCGGCTAACGCCTGCCCGAGTTCAACTACGCCACGTTTATCAGACACCGAAATCAACGCTCGACGGATTCGCACGGACGACATGGCCGGACTCCTGAAATATGGTGGGACTACGTGGCCTGACATACCGTGGTGCGAACACGCGAGTCAAACGATCGCCGCCAGTGCTTGGATGCGCTAGGTGATTCCTGTTACCACTTGGGCAATGGCGAACACTCGCAAGATCTTGGTGCTTGGCAGTGGTGGTCGCGAACATGCGTTGGTGTGGCGCTTAGTGCGCGACGGTCACGCCGTGATCGCGGCGCCCGGTAATCCTGGCATCGCCGCCCACGCCTTGTGCCACCCGCTTGAGCTTAGCGATAATGCTGCAGTGGTTGCGTTGGCACGACAAACCGCAGTTGACCTGGTGGTAGTAGGGCCCGAAGTTCCGTTGGTGGCAGGCGTGGCCGATGCGTTGCGGGTAGCGGGCATCGCGGTTTTTGGGCCGGGCGCCGATGGTGCGCGGCTCGAAGGTAGCAAAGTGTTTTCGAAACAATTTTTTGCTCGTCATGGCATTCGCACCGCCGACTTTCGCGTCGTGACCACCGTTGCGCAGGCCGAAGCAGCGATCGCTGAACTCGGCGGTGAACTTGTGGTCAAAGCCGACGGGCTCGCCGCTGGTAAAGGCGTGGTGGTTTGCGCCGATGCGCCAAGCGCGTTAGCTGCGGCGCGCGATATGCTGTTAGCAAATCGTTTTGGTGCTGCTGGCGCTACGGTTGTGATCGAGCGGCGCATTCGCGGCCGCGAAGTATCGATGTTAGCAATTACCGACGGCCACCGGCTCGAAGTGTTGGCCACCGCCGAAGATCATAAAACCATTTTTGATGGCGACCAAGGCCCCAACACCGGCGGCATGGGCACCGTGTGTCCTGGCTGGACATCGCCGGAGGCCGAGCAGCGCATCGTCCGCGAGTTGTTACAGCCAACGCTCGTGGGCCTACAAGCCGAAGGCATTGACTACCGTGGTGTGTTGTACGCCGGCGTAATTATCGACGGTGATGGCACGCCATGGCTGCTCGAATACAATTGCCGTTTTGGTGATCCCGAAACCCAATCGATCATGATGCGGCTCGAAGGTGATTTCGCTGCGGTGTTGGCTGGCGCCGCGTCGGGCCGCTTGCCAGCGCAGGGCTTAACCTGGGCGCCCGGCGTCGCGGTCTGTGTGATCGTTGCAGCGGCGGGTTACCCTGATGCGCCGATTGTTGGTGAGCCCATTTGCGGTGCGGAAAGCACCAGCGAAGCAACCGTGTTTCACGCTGGCACCGCCATCCACAACGGCGCGTTAGTCAGTGCAGGTGGCCGCGTCTTAGGTGTCACCGCGCTCGGCGCTGATGTTACTCAAGCGCGGCAAAAGGCGTACGCCGTGGCTGACCGTATTCAATTACAGGGCAAACAACTGCGCCGTGATATTGGCCTGCGCAGTCGCTAGCTTAGGCAGAAATGCCGGATGAAAGCCCGCGTGCAACGTGGAGGCTGGGAACTTCGGACGCAATGGCGGTGTTGATTCGCTATAATATTTTTAGTTAGTGTTGGTAAAATTCTTTCATCATGCCGAGACGTCGCAGCGTCGTGAGCCAATCATAGCTTTGAAAAAGCACGTGATAGAGTTGTTTTATGATGCAAGGTGCAGAGGTGAAGGTGGCCATCGACGTCAATGGGCTAGGTGGTCAAATCGCTAACATGTCAGCGCATAGCGACGCTGCGATGCTGGCGTCTTGGTTGCACACGTTGACGCGAGAGGCGTGCCGCTCTGGGGCGGTCGCATGCCCCGGACGATTCCAGCAGCAATCAAGCGTGCACTACTAAGGCGAGCGCACTTGCCGTTTGCCCGGTTGCACGGACAGCCGCTACGTCGACGGCCATCACATCGAGCACTGGGCCAACGGTGCTCATGGCTGGAACTTCTTCGATCATCGCAACCGCCTCATCGACGCCCAACCGGCCCGCCCGACATTGAGCGACAATCACCCGCAGCGTGGCCTCACAGCGTTGCATCATGCCCATGCGGCGCTCGCCATTACCGGCAACACTAACGCATCAAAATGCACGGGCGCACCGATCGACTACGCGAGGTGCATCGATAATTTGGTGTGACGCGCGGCGGTCGCGCATGGTCACCACGGGCGTTAGCCGATGGTAACCGTGCGGAATGATCGAGCGTAATGTGGCGAATGATCAACGTTGCGACGGGAGCTTATCTGCGGCCACGTGGCGCGTTGGCTTTGGCCATCTTGCGCGACGCCGGATGTCGTTCCATCACGGTTCGGGCAAGTTTTTGCAGTTCAGGGTGCACGCGAAACTGCGGCAGCAAAAAACGGCCCAAGTAGTTTACGTTGTCGTCGGCTAGCGTGTTGAGTTCATCGCGAGCTTGGTTGCGTTGGCCCGAAGCAAACCGAGCGAACACCCGGGCCACGCGGTACTGCACCATGATTTGTTCGGCATCTTTAGCAGGCATTTCGACAGTGCCGAGCAGGTCGAGGGCTTCTTTGAATTTGCCGGTGCGAGCCCAGGCTTCAGCCACAATTGTTGCCGCCAACGGGCGGATTTCTTTGCGTGCTGGATTGTCGAGATTCATGGTGTCAGAAACTTTGCGGGCATCTTGGGTGCGGCCCATGCCCAAATACAATTGCGCTTTGAGCAACGACACGTCGTCTTGCATGGCAGCAGGAAACGTTTTGAGTTCGGTGCCGTCGAGCAAGGTTAGGGCGGCCTTGGGGTCGTCGGCTGCCATCAGTTGGGCCCGGGCAAAAACATTAACCGGTGAATTGGCTTCTTTGCCTTCTGACAATTTCGCCAAGGCGTCTTTGCGTGCATCCGGCGACGCCGTGGCACCTTGCAGCAGGGAAACCAAACCACGCTGTTTGCGCATCAATCGCAACGCCCAGACCAAGACGCCGAGCAAGATCAGCGTCAACACACCGACGATAATCATCAGCGCCAAGCTGCCGGTCTGGATCGCGAACGCCCAGATCGCAAGCGTCAGCAGCGCAATATAGATCAGATTCTTCTTTTTGAAGCCGCCCATCGCGGCGGGATCAGGAGCAACAGCGGTGTCAGGAGTGGTAGCCACGGCCTTGCCGTACCTTGGCCTGGCGGTCAGGTGCAAGCGCAATTCGCGGTTTTGCGTTACCATCAACGTCCTTCACGTGTTGGCTTCGGGGCAAAGCATCGGCAACTACCGCATCATTTCGCAGATCGGTTGCGGCGGCATGGGCGCGGTCTACTTGGCCGAGCATCCGCTCATCGGGAAAAAAGTTGCACTCAAGGTGATTCACCGCGATTTGGCACAAAACCGCGAAGTGATTCAGCGGTTCTTCCAAGAGGCGAAGTCGGTAAACAAGATCGGCCACGAGCACATTGTGACGGTCCACGATTTTGGCCAATCGGAAGCTGGCGACCACTTTTACATTATGGAGTATATCGACGGGATCACCTTGGCCAAAGTGCTTAGCAACGACACGGTGATGGAGGGCCAGCGGGTTTTGCATATCGGCTCGCAAATTGCTGCTGGGCTGGCCGCCGCGCATGGCGCCGGCATCATTCACCGTGACCTTAAGCCCGACAATATTATGCTGACCAAGCGTGGTCGCACTGACGACTACGTGAAGATTCTAGATTTCGGCTTAGCCAAGGTGTTTTCCGGCGAAAGCAATGGGCTTACCGCCGCGGGCGTGGTGCTTGGCACGCCGCAATACATGTCGCCCGAAGCATGCGAAAGCAAACGCGACATCGATCATCGCACCGACATCTACGCGCTTGGCGTCCTGTTATTTCAAATGTTGACGAGTCGCTTGCCATTTGACGGCAGCACTATGGGTGAAGTGTTAATCAAACAAGTGACTACACTGCCGCCGCCACTACGCGCGTTCAACTCGGCTGTGGCACCGGCCATTGAGCAGATTGTGCTGCGCTGTTTGGCTAAAAAGCCCGATGACCGATTTGCTACGATGGCGGCGCTGCGCGACGCGCTGCTGGCACCCGACGCGTATTTGGCCAGTCGGCCGCCAATGGCTCCGGCGCGGTCGCTGGTTCCGGGCGAGGCCGGCCTTGATGTAGCGTCGGTGCTGGCACACGTCGCAGCTCGCAAAGCGGCGTTGGCCCATGCGGCTTCGGCGCAAGGGGCCGCGCTGCCACTGCCTGCGCCGGCCCCGACGCTGGTCGGCGACGCTGCTATCATGATGCCGAACCATGGCCCGCCGAGCGATCCGGCGATGCCGGCGTTAGTAACTAATAATACGTTGCGGCTGCCAACCCCTCCGCCACCTGCGGCAACTCCGCTGCGGCCGCCGCAGCGCTGGATCGCCTTGGTGCTGGTGGTTGGGGCCGGAGTCGGCCTGGGGGCGGTTGCTGGTATAGCGGGTCGGCACGGGCGGGGCGGCTCAGCGGCGACGGTGCATGTGTCCAAGGTTGACGCTGCGACTTCCGTTGCGTCAGGCGATGCCATGCGATCGGACGCGGCGATAGATGCTGCGGCTGCCACGGTGGTACGCCCCGACGCAGTGTTGTCACGTGATGCATCGGTACCGATTGCTGCGGTGCCGGCTGGTAGCGACGCACCAGGCGCCGGCATCGTGGTCGATGTCGCGA
>JAGPDK010000353.1 GCA_018057605.1 Kofleriaceae bacterium
CGGTAAAACCGAGCGATTTTTTGTTTAACTTGATCAAGCCTGACGGAATCCGCACAACGGTATCCTGCGCAAGTGGGCGGACCCGCACGTCGTCGAGCCGCACTTGTGCCGAGTAGGTGGGGGCTGCAAGCGTGCCACCGATGGCGGCTTCGAGTTCGGCGGTACCCGCAATCGAATTAACGTAGCCACCGAGGAGGGCTTGCAACAGCGCAAGGTCGAGTTTGCCGTTGCCGACAAACGCAATGCCGTTCGCATCTGCTTTGCCGCCAAGTTCGATTGCTCCGGCAGGCGTTAAAATCGTCGAGGCACATGGCGTGATGGTGGCGCCATCACGACAGGCAAATTCGAAGCTAGTGGGGGTTGCATGAATCGAAACGGCCGGTCGATTTTGGCCAGCGACCGGACTGGCATTACGTGCGGAGATACTCAGCGGCAACATGCGGCCGCGCTGATCACGGCGCTCGGCAACAAGCTCAAGTTCGGACAGTTCAATCCATGCTTCAGGCGGCGGCTGGTCGGGGCCATTGACGATGGCGGCACGCAGCGAAATCGTCCCAGACACCCACCCGCGGAGTGGGGCGTCGAGCCCGAAACGTTTTGCCAGGTTAATAAAACCGTCGAGTTCGATGCGCCGCGCATGGATGAATGCTTCGATGACAAACGGGGCATTGGTTCCGACATGGGCGGTTAAAGCAAGTTGGCCGTCTTGCGCTGACCCGGTCAGCACCAATGCCGGACTGCCGTCCTGCAATACGCCCGGGCTTGCGCGCAATGCGATGTCCCCAAGAAATTGATCCAGCAACCACGAACGCTCAAGCGCGATGAAGCCATTGGCCACCGGCTTATCGACCGTGCCGTTGATTCGAAATGAACTCGACAGCAAGCCACCCAGCGAGGGATTCGGCCCCAAGGCTCGCAATGATTCAAGCGGCAACGCGCCCAAGGTCACGTCGGCTTCGAAGGTGGTGTTGGCATTGCTGTTGCGGGTGCCAGCTTGCCGTTGGGTGGTGATGTCAGCTTCGAGCGTGCCGCCTAGCACACGGTCGGCATGTGCTACGGCACACGACTGACCGCGGCCATTCGCGGCAATGCAGTCCGTCTTGGCATCCGCACTTGGGCGCACACAGACTTGTGCCGCTTTGATCGTCGCCCCAGGGTTGACGCAGACTTCGATGTTGGTCAACGCTTCGCCAGCGACGGTTAGCTGGGATGCCGTCAGGTGCCCGGTCAACATGTCAAGGTAGTCAAGTGGGTCGCGTTTACCCGCCAGGCTGCCACGAATGCGGGCATCGAGCGAATCGATTTTGCCGACCAAATGCGGCCCCATGGTAGGCAACGCGGCAGCATCAAGCTGCTGACCATGCAACGTTAGTTGCTCGACGACGACACCGTTTTTGAACGTGATCCGGCCCTTGCCGCTGAGCGTGCCGCCAAATGCGCCGGATGTCAGATCTTCCAGGTCAAGCGCGCCATCTTTGAAGGTGCCGCGGATTTTCATGTTGCCGATGTTTTCAACCGCGATCAATTCGCCGCTAAATCGGAGGGTTGGATTGGGTAGCGTACCCGAAACCGTGACGCTGCCATTGCGAATGCCTGCGGCCGTCGGCGGCATGCCGAAGCGCCGTAGCCATGTGCCCAGGTCGGTTGAGCTGAGGTTGCGCACCACTAAGTTAGCTGACAACGGCAACGGTACTGGTGGCTTGGTGCCGTCAACCAAGCAGCGGGTCTGGGCCATGCCTTCGTTGGGGTCGTTGGCTTGAACCCAAAGTGGGCCGGCGTAGATGCCGGTACACATGAACCCGTCGATAACGCCGTGGGTCGCGTTGGCGTCGATGCGTAGATTGCGCACGCTGGCTTCAGCTAAGCCCCCGACGGTAGTGAGCGAGCCATCATGAATGTGAATCGAACGATCCGCGCGGCTCTGGCCAACATACAAATCGATTTCACTGATTTTGAATGTGTCGCCGGTGTCGCCCATGCCAGAAAAATGGCCGCTGACATAGTGGCCCAGACTTTTGACAAACTTGGGCGGCATAAAACGCGCGATATCAATCGGCTTGACGATGTCGATGTTGACGTTCGAAAGTGCGTACGGGTCGAGGCCAAATTTTGCCGACAGCGTTAATTCACCCGGTGGCACCGAATCTTTGACCAAGGCGCGAGTTTCCTCGATATGGCCCTCGTCATTGACCAAATCAACCGAGCCTTTAAGGGTATCTAGTGCAAGCGCCAAGGGGGCAGGTGGCGGCTGCCCCGGTTCACCTTGGCCAATGGGAATGGTGGCTTCCAAGCCAGCAATCGTCCAATCCATTTTCGGCGGCGCGATAAACGGACCCGAGAGCAGGAGGGTTGCCGAAACACTGGCACCGCCGATTTTTTCATTGATTTCGTCATGGAGTGTCGGGCCAAGGTTGCGGCCTTCCACCAGGAGGTCCCAGGCGCCGCCAAACGGCCGGTCGAAGTAGTCCGCGAGGCGGCCGCGCACCGAAATTTCTGCGCCTTGTTTGGTGTGAGCAATGAGGTCAATGTAGAGCGTGCTGGCCACGTAGTTGTCGTCAGTCCAGGCTTCGGGTAACTGGGCCAAGCGGTTGACGGTGAGGTCGACGAATTCAATTTGGTAGGCGTGGTTGCGGGTTTTGGGATCAACGCCGATTGCAAAATGCTCAGGTTTGCCGATGTCAATCATCCGTAGAGTTGCACCCTGCGATGTCATTGGAGCTGAGACGTAAAATTTAGAGCTAAGTGGATCGCGGCCGTCCATATACAAGAAACCAGCGTTACTCGCGGCCTCCACATTGAGCGAGACCCCACGCACCTGCAACGTCGTGGCAAAGCCGCCATCCTGCAGCATGCCAAAGTGGCCATACACGTCGACCCCGCTCAAATGTAGATCGCGCAAATCAAAGATCGCCGGTGGCTTATCGGCGTAGATGCCGGCGCGAAACACCGGCCGTTCGCGCGGGTAGAACGCAGTGAGTAAACTCATGACGGTTTTGTCGTATGGGTAGAGTGGATAAGGCTCGGCCGTTTGTTCGAGCAGCACCTGGCCGCCAACCACGGTGACGTGCCGCAACACAAAATCATGGTTGCCGAACATCAAGGCGTGAATGTCGATCTGCGCAGTGATGAGACTCGTGGCGACAACGAGTTTCCGCGGTTCACGTCCCGCCGTGGGTTTGTCGTCCGTGCCGCAGGGCAACGGTTCGGCGGGACTTGGCGGTGGAGCAACGTGAGCCGTGTTTCGCGGTTCGGTTTTGTCGGGAGGTTTGCGATTTTGCGCGCAGTCGTCCCAGATTTTAACGTCACGGATCGTGATCGGTACCCAGCCGCCGGTGGCGGCTTTTTTGAAAGCGTCGGAGGGCCATTCGATCGAGCCAATTTCAATGCGACCGCGCATTTTTTGATTGAGCATCGACGCGATATCCTGGGCCAACGGCGGGCCATTGAAGCGTTTGCGCGCGACCACAATCGCCGTCACAACAACGGCAACAACGAACACAACGATGGAAATCAACCAGCGTCGCCAATGGCGCGGGTGCGAAACACTCACAAGTGGGTGTCAGGGTACCACGTCGACGGAGTTCCTGACGCGCTTCGGTCACCGCGCGATCGGTCAAAAAAAAGTTGCACATGCAGTGCATTGCCGTGGTGCAGGAATAAACTTGTGCCGTATACTGGTTCCACGCAACACAAACCAACCCGGAGCTTACATGTCGAATCTCGAGACCGATCCGAACGTGCCATCAGATCAAGTGGGCCCAAGTGATGTCGTGTTGCCTAGTGCTGCGGAAGTCGTAGCGCTGCGGCGCGAAGCGCTGCTTCCGGCCGAACGCCAGCGCGGCATGGGCAGCGTCACGATGGCTTGCACGATGGCGGGGTTGGCATCAGGCCTAGCGTTGGCGACCACGTTGATGGCAATGCAAGTTGCCGAAAACCTCAATACCCAACGTTGTTCGGGTGTCGGCATCCAAGTCAATGGTCAGCCCAATGATGGTCACGGTTACCTTGGTGTGCGTTATGCGGCGACCGAGCACGGCGCTGTCATTGAACACGTATTGCGAAACACGCCAGCCGACGACATGGGGCTTCGTCCTGGCGATCTGATCGAATCCGTCAATGGCAACCGGCTCAACCAGGGCGCAGCTCGCCAATTCGCGGGCTTCGTTTGGCGGCAGCCGGCAGGTGCTGAGCTGCAACTCGTAGTGGTTCGCGATGGTGCTCGTTTTGTCAGCCATCCACTGCTAGCGGAATGGCCGAGTGAGACGCCCCAGCCGATGATGTCGGCCTTGGGTCGCTAGTCGTTGGATGTTCATTCGCAGGCGTCGGTCGCTGACTGATTGCCGTCGCGGAGCCGGATGCAGGTCGAAACCGCTTGTTGGTCGCGCTCGAAAGTCACAACCACTTGATCGCCGATTTGGGCTGCAAACGGTTCGCTCGGCAGCACTCGACCATCAGCCTGTGATGTGGTGATTACCCCCACACCGCGATCACGATTGAACACGTAGACGGTGGAGTCTGCGTAAATCTCAGACGGGGCATAACTAAAGCGTGCAACGCCGGCGGCGCTATCGACCGAGAAAGTCATTCGCTCGGGCGATGGCGGTGGAATTGGAATTGACGGGGTAACGCAACCGCCGATAACCAACGCCAGAATGATGACTACAATACGCTTCATTCGCTAGCTCACTGTAGCAAGCAAAAGCAAAGTCTAGGCCAAAAAAAACCGTCTAACGACGGCTATGCCAGGAGGGCGGTGTGATTGGGCGCCAACTGTGTTGGCACCTGGTGGTAGCGACGGCAACGGTGTTGCAACCGACCTACGGCCTCGGCGTGGTGTGATGATTACCGCGTACGTTTGATCGGGGTAGGCAGCATGACCGAAACGCCAACACCGAAGAACAAGTGATGTAAAAACCGGTTGTCGTCTTCGCTGACAAACAGGTCGGCATTGAAATCGGCGCCCGATGGATTGTCGACAAACGCATAGTCGCGCACCGTTAAGTCCAACGCGAGGTAGTCATTGAGGAACACATGAATGCCGCCGCCGAGATATAACCCGAGGCGAGTGCCGCTGTTGAGCGGTGCATCGTTGTTTGGGTCGAAGTCTGGAGGTACGTCCATGCCATTAACGACAGTGCCCTTGCCTGGCGACTTGTCGCTGCAGATTGCATCCGGGCAGTCCGACTTGAGTTGGGCAAACGCTAGGCCGCCTTGGAAGTAAAAATCGAAGTTAAGAAACGACTTCCCGAAAGCTGCCAACTTGCCGTACCAAGGCGTAACGCTAAGGTACGCCGCGCCGTGCAATGGCATTTCGTTCAGGTGCGCCAACAACTGATCTTCGGTTGGTGACCGAGGGTCCATGTCGTTGAGTGTTGGCAAAATCCGGTCGATCAACTTGGTATTGAAGGAACCGGAAAACACACCCAAGGCACCCGCCGAGATCATGTCAGTGAAGTGATATTCCAGCTTGAGCCCGCCACCAATGACGTGACGAAAGTCCGCGTTAATGGTGGACTCCATGAGTCCTCCAACTTCGAAGCGTTTGCGCACCAGAAGTTTCCGGCCACGGACTGCTGGCTGCGACGCTAAACTGTTTTGCTTTTCGGCATCGGCTTTGGCCGCTTGGGCCTTGCGATCAGCTGATGTCGTAACTTCATCGTCGGAACCTTCGGCGTGTGCCGCAGTTGTCGCCAATGTTGGAGCCAGCAGGGCCAGCAGCAGGGTCGCTGACAAACCAACCTTTGTAAGAGCGTTCATACGTAAATCCTCAAGTCAGGAAGTAAGGGAAGGTTCTCAGCGGAACGTGGTGTATTCGAACGAGGTAGGGAACCAGAAGCTCAACCCAGCTTGAAACATCACATTGTTGATGAGCGACGAGTCGGCGTTATCTTTGGCCAGCTCAGCAGTGTTGTTTTTGGTGGCCGAACGATCGGTCGGTTCAAACTTGTCGACGAAAACGTAATCGCGAACACCGAAGGTAACCGTAATCATCTTCGTCAAGAAGAACCGCATGCTCACGCCCACGTTTGGCTGAAACACGATGTTGGTAAATCCAGGGAATTTCGCGTCGCGTGGAATTACCTCGCTTTGGCCAATGCCAAGGCCGAGCGTAAACAACGCTTCCCACGTGATCAGCTTCTTGTCGAGGACGGCGAATTTGCCGTACACCGGTACGTAGTGGAAGTTGAGGCCGCCCGCGAAATTATATTTGTTCACGGTCGGCAGGCGACGAGCTTGCCGCGCGACCAAGTCGAACGGTTCGCGGAATTGGTCAGTAAAATAC
>JAGPDK010000354.1 GCA_018057605.1 Kofleriaceae bacterium
ATATGGAAACAGCAGCGAGGCGGGCAAGCGTTGTCGCCGCCTCAACCCTAGGGCGGGGTGCCGCGCACGCCATCACGCCATTGTCCGTCGGGCGGCATTCATATCCAGCGAATTCTTGCGTCGCACGTGGAGCCAACACGAGCGGGCTTGGCTCCGGTAGGTCGCGCCGGGAAGCACGCGCGGCGGTAACCGCATGTTGACAGGAATCACCACGGCACAGGTATGGACCCACCAACGTTAGGTATCGATCACCGTAGTAGCTGGCGCGGCTCACCGCTCGACTCGTGCGTGGCGCATCAGCCGATGCCGCTTGGGGGTTGGCAGCGAGGCCACGCAAGGTCATGGCATCGAGTTCAACCGGCGGATTTGCGTCGGCCGTCAAACACGTCACGGCACCGCGTGGGTCACTGTAACAAAGCCGCGTGGCCGACACCGCGATGACGCCGCCATACGAATGGAGCTGCGTTGTCGACGGCAAATTCACCGTGACGGCGGCCGCGCTCGCGGTGTCCAGGTCATTACAGGTTACGCGAAAGTCACGGCGCGACAACGCACACAAGCGGGTGGCCCACAGAAACACGGGCTCGGCGTTGCGCCACGCAGGCAACCAGGCCACCGCGTGCGGCGGGGTTGTGGTGGTCGCACAAAACCCATCTTCATCGGCAACAATGCACATCGCCGATAGATTGCCGACCAGCCGTTGCCGCCGGCTCAAGAGAGGAAGCGCTGCAACTTGGCCAACCCGCACCGGCGCCGATGGGTTCGACCAGGACTTTTCGATCAACGCACGTTTGGTCGCCTCGGACATCACAATGGGTTTGGCACGTGGCGTTGGCGGACAACGTTCAACTTGATTCGGGCCATTTACACACGTCGCACGACGCGGCATTTTGGGTGGGGTCTGCGCAATATCCCAGGCTTTGCGCCATTTCGCACACACGCCACTGCCTTCGCAATACAAACAGCTATGGTCGTTTTGAGTTGGACATTGATCAAGCGCCCACCGATTTTCCGCAGTGACTGCACTGCGACGCAACGGCCCCGCGTCCGCGCGCACCGCAGCTGGAAACATCGGCGTCGCCGGGGTGGCCGGCGCGATGGGATCAACCGACACACAGTTGGTCGTTGTGCAAACTTGCGAGCGCACCGCATCCAACAGCCACTCGCCGCGCGGCACTCGGACTTCGGCCACACGCAAATCTGGCATCGCCGATCCATCGAGGCCTCGGCACATCACGCTCCACGCCGACTCCACGCATAACAACTCGTCTGCCAAGCGCAGTTTAAGTGGACCGCGTAGCTCCAAGCTTGGATTAGCAGCGAACACCACCGTGCGCATGTGCGACTGCACATCGACACAGACCGCCAGGCCGGAGGCGTACAGCGCGCACACAATGTTTTTGGCGGTCGCAAGATCGACGAGCTCACCGATCTCGGCGGGCGTGACCGCGACGGGCTGCCATTGCAAAAGCGCTGGCGGCAGCACTGCCGTAGCCGGCGCTGCCAGCGGCGCCGCGCGTTCGACGCTCGCGGGCCCGTGTTGGACGGCGCCGGTTGCGCTCGGCGGAGGTGCCGGCGCAGCACTGCGCGAATTGCGCGCGCACGCCGCCGTCGTCGCGAAAACTACGATCACCACTAAGGACTTGGGCATTACCGCCGCACTATATCGCAGCGCGCCCGGCGACGTTGCGTTTTGCAACGCTCGGTCGCAACTTTCCGTCGCCGCCGCACCTTGCATCCGCCGGGGAGCCGCGAGTAGAACTGCGGCAAGGAGATTTATGGGCAACGATATTCGCCGTATTCGTGAAATTCTTGGTGACCAAGCGGGCTTGCTCGATCACACCAGTAAGACTATTGCAGCTTCATCGTTGCATTTGCCTGGGCCGCGCTACATCGACGACATCTTCGCGCAATCCGATCGCACGCCACGCGTGATCGGTGCGATGCAGCGCATGATGGACACCGGTCGCCTTGCCGGCACCGGCTATGTTTCAATTCTGCCGGTTGATCAAGGCATTGAACATTCCGCCGGCGCCTCGTTTGCACCTCACCCCGCCATGTTTGATCCGGAAAACATCGTCAAGCTCGCGATCGAAGGTGGCTGCAGCGCAGTTGCCTCGACCTTCGGTGTACTCGGCAGTGTGGCGCGACGCTACGCCCATAAAATTCCGTTCATCGTGAAAATCAATCACAACGAACTGCTGTCGTACCCGAACACCCACGACCAAACGATGTTCGGTAACGTGCGCCAATGTTACGACATGGGCGCTGCGGGCATCGGCGCAACGGTCTATTGGGGCTCACCTGAATCGCGACGCCAACTTCAAGAAATTTCCGCAGCGTTCGCACAAGCCCATGAACTTGGCTTGTTTACCGTGCTGTGGTGCTACGTGCGCAACAATGCTTTCAAAACCGCAAACGCTGACTACAACCTCGCAGCCGACCTCAGCGGCCAAGCCAACCACCTTGGCGTAACCATCCAAGCTGATATCATCAAGCAGAAACTGCCTGAGTGTAATGGTGGCTACAATGACCCTGCCCTCAAAGGCTTCGGCAAGACCCACAAAAAAGTCTATACCGAACTGAGCTCGGACCACGTAATCGACCAAACTAGGTACCAAGTTGCCAACTGTTATATGGGGCGAATCGGCCTCATCAATAGCGGCGGCGCTTCGGGCGCCAACGACTTTGCTGACGCCGTGGCCACCGCGGTCATCAACAAACGGGCTGGCGGCATGGGGCTGATCTCGGGACGTAAAGCGTTCCAGCGCCCCATGAAAGAAGGCGTGGAACTGCTACATGCGATCCAGGATGTCTACCTTTGCAATGATGTTTCGATCGCCTAGAGCGCAAGACCGCACTTTAATGTGGGTTTGACGCGTGACTTTGCGGCAGTGACCGTAGGAAAATAGTGGCAGTGCGGCTTGGCGAACTATTGGTGGCTACCGGGCAGCTAACAACTGAACAGGTTGAGCAAGCGCTGCGCACCCAAATCATTTGGGGTGGTCGATTGGGCTCGGTCTTGGTCGAGCAGAATCTGATCGATCTTGATGCGCTGACTCGAGCACTGGCATCGCAGCTGCAAATGCCCGCTGCGTTAGCGCAACACTTTGAACACGCGCTGCCCGAACTGCAAGCGCGCTTACCAGCCGAAATCGCGGGGCTGTGGTTGTGCATTCCGATCACGCGCTTGCCCGGCGACGAGGGCCGGCTCGCGATTGCGGTGGCCCGGCCTTTGACCGACGCAGCGCAACTCGAGATCGCTACGCACCTTGGGGTTACGCCGGACCACTTGATGGTGGGTATCGCGGCCGAATTGCGTATCCGGTATCACCTTGAACGGGCCTACGGCATCGTGCGCGATCAGCGGTATTTGCGCAGCCGCGCCGGTCGACGCACCGACCCGCCAACGCCCACGCTGCATCTCGCGATCGAAAAAATCTCCGATGACGATTTCCAATCGGAGCAGTCCGATGTTTATGAAGTCGACCCGCCGGCGCCGACGATCACCGATACTATCGTGCCTGGCCCATCGCGCGAAATTTACAGCGTTTCACCTAACGAACCGGTGACCGATGCCAAAGCGAACCGTCGCTACATGTCGACGCTGGCCGACGACAGCCGCGACCGCATCAACATCCCAACCAACGATAGCGACCGCCCTGCACTCGGCCGCATTGCGATTCGCAAGGCAGCGATGTCCCCCGGGATTATGACCAACGGCATTGATGAAACCACCGGCGGTTCGCTCGAAGAAGCGACCCGAGCGATTCGGCGCGCCACCGACCGCGATCGTGTTGCGGATCTAGCCATGACAGCGCTGCAACGCTTTGCGCCAGGCATTCACACGCTGGCGATGTTTATCCTGCGCGGCGACGTCGCCATCGGCTGGAAGGCGCAATATCTGCAACAAGACGCCAGTGCGGTTGCCGTAAACCTCGTCGTGCCCCTCGACACTCCGAATGTCATCGCGACCGCGAGCAGCGAGGGTGCCACCGCACAAAAGCTTCGGTGCGATGATCTGCAAACCGATATCGATCGGCGCTTGGTCGAAGCGTTTGCGCCACTCGCCGCCGCGCCGAACCAAGCAGCCACGGCCAACACCTATCTGCTCGTCGCTCCGATCAAAATCAAAACTACGCCAGCATGCGTCATGGTAGCGCTGGCCAGCGAACACACCTCTGCGACTAGCGCCGGGTTTGATGCGGTAACCGCTGCGGTTTCAACTGCGTTTGCGCGGCTGATTCACGCTGCGCGACGGTAACCAGCATCGCTTTGACTAAGCGTCAAAGCTGCTGGCGGCCCCGCGCCCCCGCGTTCGCTGGGGCGCTCCATGTGGGCCTCGATTGAACAAGGAACTTGCCCGCTGATCATTGATCTCAGGTTTTTCTTCAAATTGCACATCTTGTGAATTTCGGACGTTTCCGCCATGACACGTCCAGCTGATGCAGATCTATCCACGTGGGGCCACGACGTGGGGCCACGACGTGGGGCCGCGACGAAACGCGCCATGTCCAGCTCGGCGATATTCGCTGCAGGGTGCGTGTGGCTGACATGCTGGAGCGCGTGAGCATCCGTGCGGCCGCTGGATCAGGTAGGGGAAACGGTCGGGGGAACGGTCGGCGCACAGCGGCTCCGGAGGGGGCGACTCGGAGGTAGAACGATGGCGCTGCGGCTGGCCGCGCGGCCGCGCAGGTTGGTGCTCGCGCGTTGCCTGATGCGCCGCCGTCGCGTCGCGGGTGGGTGCGGGAAGTGATAGCGATGACGGACATTGCGCCCGGTGAGCCATCGGCTGGTGGGGCGGCGAGTGTATGCCGAATTTGAATTGGCGATAGTTGTTGATTTGCACGCGCCGATTGGCATCGAGGGCGTGTCCGGATGTGCGTCCGGTATTCGGACTTCAATTTCCTGCAAAACAGGAACAATATTTTCGATTTATGTTGACGTGTTTTTTCTTGCCAAAAATCTTCACGTTAACAATTGGCCCACAAATCGGTTGTGCAACGCCGCCAACGCTGCGGCACGAACCGATAGTCTGCGCCGGTGAAATCCTTTCGATACACCGAGGCTTCGCCGCACAGCGAGGGAATCACAGCGTCGAAAAAGCCGCTGGCAGTATGTTCATATGGAACATGGTGCAGAGGTGAAGGTAGCCATCGACGTCGATGCGATGGCTGACCAAATCGCTGAAATGTCGGCGCATATCGACGCTGCAATGCATCGGCTGTTAACCGCGATTCGTGAATTCGACATTGCTGCAGGCTGGCATGTGCACGGCGCGCTATTGTGTGCGCATTGGTTGGCGTAGCGGGTTGGCTGGGATTTGCGCACGGCACGTGAGCGGGTGCGAGTTGCACGCAAGTTGGCTGAACTGCCGCTGGTCGACGAGCAATTGCGACTTGGTGCAATGTCGTATTCGCAAGCGCGGGCTATTACGCGGGTGGCGACGGCTGAGAAGGAATAACTCTGGGTCGCGTACGCCAAGCGCATGCCAGCGTCACAGCTCGATACATTGTGCCGCTCGTAAGAGAACGCACAGGCGTATGTTCAAGCGCACGGGGCGGAGGCCGGAGCGATGACCGGAGCGATAATTGCCGCACAAGTTGCGGGGCAGTGCACGGTGACTCGGCGCAGTCTCGACAACGGCAAGGGGAAGTTTGAAGTTGTACGGCCCAGCGACGAAGCGGCGATCGGTTGGACTGCGCTCAATGCGGCACTTGACACATCGAGCGCGAAACCGACTCGCGCAGAACAGACTCCCGCAGGACCGTCGCCCGCAGAACCGCCGCCTGTCGCTAAACCGCCAACCGCAAAAGCACCAACGTCGGCTGACCGCGGCCGGCAGCGCGCCGATGCGTTCATGAACATTATCCAGGATCGTTTGCGTGGCAACCGACCCCAGCGCACCCCGGTCGAAATCATCATCACGGTGCCGCATGCTGGGCTGCACGGTTCATCGGAACCGGCGGATCTAGCCATGATGGCCAACGGCGAAATCATTGCGGCCAGCACTGCGCGACGCTTCTGCTGCGATGCCGGTGTGGTGGTCGCCCACGTCGACGCGCAAGGTGCGCCGCTCTCGGTCGGTCGCAAAACTCGCACGATTCCAGCCGCAATCAAGCGGGCATTGCTGCTGCGCGACCGGACCTGCCGCTTTCCTGGTTGCATGCACAGCCGCTACGTCGACGGCCATCATATCGAGCACTGGGCCAATGGCGGCGCCACGGCGTTGGCGAATCTCATGTTGTTGGGTAGTGCTCACCATACGCTGCTGCACGAAGG
>JAGPDK010000356.1 GCA_018057605.1 Kofleriaceae bacterium
ATACTGCGCTAAGGCATTAATTACATGGTCAGCGGTGACCGTTGTCGGCGCAGCAACACCCGGCGCAGCGAAGGCCCGCGCAAAGTGCGCGTGATATGCAGGTATTGCAGCTAGCCGATTCACGGCTGTTGCGACATCGTCGCCAAGCTGACCACGGACGTGCGGGACCAGATGCGCGGCGAGATCGCTGTAGCGACCGTCCCACGCAAAGTTACTTTGCCAGGCAAGGTTTTGCAGCGACGGCGTACGCCGTGCGTTGGGCCGACCGTCGGCTGCGAGCGCACGGTCGTTACCACCAAACGACGACGCAGGGTCGTGACACGTCGCGCACGTGGTTTTACCGGCCAGCGATAACCGCGGCTCGAAGAACAGCAACTCGCCCAACGCCACGCCTGCGGGGGTAACCGCAATCGCCGTCGTCGGTCGATCGGGCAAACCTTGCGGCACCGGTGGCACCGGGGGGGCAGCAGGCAACACTGGTAGGTTGCCGTCCGTACCCGTCAACGTTGGCGTGGCCGTGGCGGTAGGCCCTAGCGCATTGCTGCCGCTTGCGCCGTTGCTTTTGTCGGGGCCGGGTATCCTGGATTTATCCTTGGTGGTCGATGCGCTGCGATTGCCGCATGCGGCTACGGCCAACATCAGCAACATCAGCGTCCTGGGCATCCCACGGCTCAACTGCGAGCATGTTGGCTTCATGAAAGTGTTCCAAACGCTGGCACCGCATCGAGCACGCGCATCACGTTATCGCCGAGTATTTTCTCTAACACGCGAGGCACGACACCGCGCCGTGACAGCGCAACCGTCAAGTTGGGTAACGCTGCAACATCTTCAAGACCGGTCGGTGGCACCACAAAGCCATCAAAATCGGAACCCAACGCCGGCACGTCATCACCGGCGACATTGATGATGTGCAAAATGTGCTCAACAACTGCATCGATCGAAGCGCCGCCCAAAAATTTACGAGCGAAAATAATCCCCACCGCACCGCCGTTATTGGCCACGGCGCGCAGCTGTTCGTCGTCGATGTTGCGCCAGTGCGGATGCACCCCGGTGACGCCGGTGTGGGAAACCATCACGGGTTGCGTGGCAAGTTCTAAGGCCTCAAAAAAACCACGGCGATTGATGTGCGCTAAATCGACGATGACGCCAGTGCGATCACATTCGCGCACGACATCGCGACCAAAGCTCGACAATCCGACGCTGGCATCCGCGCCGCGACCCTTGGCCGGCTTGCCGATGGCGTTGGCTGAAAAATGCAACAAGCCGAGATACCGCACGCCGCGCCGTGAAAACGCTTCGATGGATGCAAGGTCGCTTTCTAACGCTTGGCCACCTTCGATGCCCCCAAAGGCAGCAATTTGGCCACGCGCTTTGGCAGCGCGCACATCAGCGCCGGTGCGGCACCAGGTGAGCTGATCCGAATTTTTGGCGATCGCCGCATCGATCGCGTCGAGCTGGGTATGGACGCCGCGATTGCAGCCGCGCTCAGGATACGGCACGGTCCAAAAACTAAAAAACTGGCCAGCCACCCCACCATCGCGCAGCCGAGGAAGATCAACGTGACCGACTAAGTTCGCGCCGGTCGGCAGCGGCCGATCATGGCGCTCGGCTACGTCGTAACCCATTTTATCCATGAGCTTGGCAGTGTCGGCATGCAGATCAAGCACGCACACTTCGCGGTGCAGAGCCAACGCTTCGTCGAAGGTTAACGACATTAGCGGGTGGCCTTGCTTGGTTGCCCGCCCGAAAATGGAGCGAACGAGCGAACGCTCGAAGCGGGGTCAGGCGGCTGCACGATCGGCTGCCATCGGCCGCTGGCAGCTTCGAGCACCGCCAGGGCAGCATCAACCCGATTAAACGGCGGCATGATGTAGGTGCCAGCAACGCGATGCTTAACGGCACCGAGGGCTTCTTGCGCAATCGCGATGCCTTCCGCCCGCGCTGCCGGGCCAGCCCCCACCGCCGCCATGCGACGGCGGTATTCGGCTGGAATGCCCATGCCGGGAACTTCGTTGTGCAAAAACTCGGCGTTGCGATGCGATGCCAACGGCAAAATGCCGACCATCACCGGCAAGCCTAACGGCTTAATCTCGTCGAGGAATCGCTCCAATGTCCGTGGGTCGTACACCGGCTGCGTCATTACCAACTCAGCGCCCGCGTTTTTCTTTTCTTCGAGGCGCCGCAGTTCGCGATCGCGATCATGCGCGCCCGGCTCAGCGCCGGTCGCCAACACAAAACTGGTGGAGGCACCCAAAGCTTTGCCAGCTGGATCGAGCCCACCATTGAGGGTGCGCGCCATGTTGAGCAAGCCGATGGAATCAACGTCGTACACTGGCGTGGCAAATGGGTAATCGCCCATCTTAGGCGGATCACCTGTGATGATCACTAAATTGCGCAACCCCAACGCTTGGGCCGCCAACAGATGCGACACCAAGCCGAGAAAATTCCGATCCCGTGAACACACATGCAAGATCGATTCGACCGCCGTCTCGAGTTCCAGCCGGGCGCATACCGCCAAGTTGCCCATGCGTGCACTGGCGCGTGGCCCATCGGCGATATTTACGATATCGACGCCACCGGCGAGTAACTCGCCGACTTGCTGTTTGGTTTTGCTCAAGTCAACGCCAGGAGGTGCCGTGAGTTCGACCGAAACCACAAATTCGCCGCGCGCAATACGAGCACCCAAACGCGAGCGCTCGGCCAGCGGCATGGCCGGCTGCAATTTCGGCGCTGGGGCCGGCGAATTAATTTCGATGACCGGCTCCGGCGTCGCCAGGGCTGCGGTTTCGCCACTAGCGTGCATCATGCGCACCGCACCGAGCATGGCGCGGGTATGTGCAGGCGTGGTGCCGCAACATCCGCCGATCATTTGCACGCCACTTTTAAGAAAGCGGCGTGCAAACACACCGAAGTGTTCGGCGTTGGCAACGTAAAGCGTGCGACCTTCGACGGATGCGGGCAGCCCAGCGTTGGGTTGAATAATGACCGGCTTACCGCGCCCAACCATGGCCGCGCCAATGGGATACAACTCGGCTGGGCCAATTTGGCAGTTGGCGCCAATCACGTCAGCGCCGGCCGCGATTAACCGATCCGCAATTTCATCGGCCATCAAGCCACCATCGCTGCGGCCATGGGGATCAAACACCATCTGGGCAATGACCGTGACCCGCCGCGCCCGTTCCTTGGCCACGTCCAGCGCGCATTCGATTTCGAGCAGCGAGGTAAACGTCTCGAGCATAATCGCATCGGCGCCGGCCAACACTAAGGCGTCAATTTGTTCAGCCAACGCAAAGCGTGCCAGCTTACGTTCGGCAGCGTTGGCAATGTGAAATTTCACGCCGGTAGGCCCGACAGCGCCCGCGACAAAAGCCCGATCACCAGCGGCGCTGCGCGCTAAATCGACCCCAGCCCGGTTGATCGCGGTGACTTGATCAACCAAGCCATGGCGCGCTAACACCATGCGATTGGCGCCGAACGTATTGGTCTCGATAACCTGGGCCCCGGCTTGCACGTAGTCGCGGTGCACCGAGCGCACCAACTCTGGCTGAGTCAGGTTGAGTTCATCGTAGCTGCGGGAATGCAAAACCCCGCGCTCGTACAGCAACGAACCCATCGCACCGTCGAATAACAATGGTCCACGGGCAATGGCTTGCGCCAGGGTTGGGGTAGGGACCGGGTCGCTCATACGGCATCTCCAGCGTACGACCCTTGGGGCCGAATAATTTCTAACGACGCGAGCTGTTTACGCACAGCACTAAAAGCCTGATGGCGGCCGACTTGAACCAAGTGACCACCGTTGAACCAAGTTACCTCGCAACCCCAATGCGCAGCGAGTCGTTCAGCCTGCGCCGGCGGAGTAATGCGGTCACCATGCCCAGCGATCACAAACAAACGCTCGGTTGGTAGCCGAGCGGGTCGTGCTAGTGGCGAGTGCACGGCAAACGCTTGGTCGAGCAAGTCTTGATCGACGCCGTGATCGCGCGCGCGTTTGCGCCTCACCGTGCCCGAGCCGTGCGTCCACATTAATTCCGACATAGACACCGCGGGAATCACGGCCACTGCAAATGCCAAGTCATTAGTCACCGAAGCCCACAGTGCGGCGGTGTAACCACCCAAGCTCATGCCCATCACGCCCACCGGCACGTTCGCGCTAGCGCCACTGCGCCAGCGCAGGTGTTCGGTCAGCGCACGCAGATCATAAATTGCTTGGCCAAACGCTTCATTGGTGCGCACGATATTTGCCGACGGAAACAGCGGGCCATTTCTAAGTTTGCCCAAGCCACCGAGCCCGCTACCATTGTTACCGATGCCGGTCTCGGGCGTACGCGGACCGTGAAACGGCAAGACGAACGCGCACACATCAAAACCATGATGCAACCAATAACTGGTTTCGAATGGTTGCTCCATCATCCAGTATTCGCCTGCACCCCAACCGTGAATCAACACCATCACCGGGCGCGGCGCCGCACCGTGCGCCACCGGCTTCGACCACAGCCGTGCGTGGGCAGTGTTGTTGGCTAGGTAGCGTGGGTACCAGTCGCGGGCCGCAGGCAAAAACGCCACGTAGTCGGAGCTAAATTGCAGATCCCATTGGGTACTGCCCAACGGGCCACGGCCGACCTGAGTTTCGGTGACCGCTGGCCGCGTTGGAGTCGGAAAAAACAGCCCTGGCGCGGCCTGAGTGCCATCGTTGTAGTGATACGCGAACTCGCGCATCCGCAACACCGCGTCTTGCATGTCGCGTACCGGCATTGCGGCCCGGCTGCTGCTGCCAGCCCCGGCTCGGCCTATGCGA
Source organism: Kofleriaceae bacterium (assembly GCA_018057605.1). Lineage (GTDB taxonomy): Bacteria > Myxococcota_A > Polyangia > Haliangiales > Haliangiaceae > JABFXX01. Next base: position 4,796 of record JAGPDK010000356.1, read on the forward strand.
TCACCGATAAACCGTGCAGCGGTGCGATCAAGCACCGCGGCAGCGCGGGATATGAGCGAAGGCGGCGGCCGAGTCACAGCAAGACCCTACCGCAAATCATTGGAATTTCGCATCTGCACACGCTATCTATCAGTATGGCCGGTATCCGTGTGAAAGCTACGATTGCAGCGAGCCTGTTACTAGCGACGTTCGGCCTTGGGCTGCGGCAGGCCCAGGCCGAGAATTTGCGTGGATTTTCGGCGGTAGATCGACCGTATCTGGTTGGTGCCGATCGGGTTTGCACGCCGCTGCTGGTCACCGCGACCACCGCCACTGGCAGCCCGCAATGCCGCACGTTGCCAGCCGATCTGGTAGCAAAATTATCGTTCGGCCCTGGCATCGTCGAAACTGGCCCGAATGCCAAATTCAAAGCCAACATCAACGGCGCTACACTGACCGTGCGCGAAAGCGATGCCACGCTGGTGACGTGGACCGCCAACGATGTGCTCGGCAAGGTCGTGGCCGTGGAGCGCAGCAAGTTCGGTGATCGTATTGCGGTGACGTACACGATGCGCAGCTTGGGTCGAGAAGTGACGGATATTGTGGTTTTTGATCTGCAAAAATCCGGGTCTACGGGGCCGCGCACCGGCCCAGGCTCGGAGCCGGGCGATCCCAACGGATCCAAAACAAACCCAACCGGCCCAATCGTCGCGATTGCCCCTACCGAACCTAAGCTTGAACTTCCGGTGAGCGTGCAAAAAATAGTGACGTACACTCGGACCCGCAACGGAAAAGCAGCTGTCAAAGGCTGGTTGATTGTACTTAGTGCAGCGCCTAACTTGGCCGAAGCTCGGTTTGGCGCGGCCAAAGCGTTGGCGCAAACCAAAAATCTTGCCGATGCCGTCTATCACCTCGAACAACTGCAAAAATCCACCGCGAACGACGCAGTCGAGTGGCTGGTCGCAGCGCGTTTTGACAGTGCGTTTGCCAAGCTGCGCGGCGATGCCAAATTTCGCGCTGCGGTTGGCTTAGATCGCAAAGCCGCCATGCCCTATGAACGGGTCATGGGTTTTGGCGGAGCATGGGAACAAACCGGCACCAGCTGTGACACGCCAACGGTCGCACTCAAGCTCACCCAGGAGCGCAACTTCAATTTGTCGGTACGCTCGGCCTGCGAAGGCATGGTTAGCAACAGCAAATACAAAGGCACGTGGCAGGTAACTGGCGGCAGTAAACCGGTGGTGCGGCTGGTCTTACCCAATAAGGGACGCGACGCCGAAATCATCACCTGCGAGTTTGTCGCCAAAGGCGACGAAGAAGCGCTGCAGTGTCCGTTGGATGAGGACCTCGTACTCACCGTCCTCCCGGTCCGCCGTTAGCAAAGGCCAAGCGCCGATCCATCGCGACTGGCGGCGTTGGCGCTGCGCTTCCGGTCCTCACGCACAGGCAGTGCGCTGCGGTCCGGTTCTCGCGCCGCCTTGCCATCCGCAAGGCTCGGCCGCTG
>JAGPDK010000355.1 GCA_018057605.1 Kofleriaceae bacterium
TTTAATTTTCGGTTGCAAACTCACGAACTCAATCTGACGTTGGAACCTAATCCAATTCACGTGAGTGATCATTGGCATTTACGCAGTACGTACGGTGTAACCGGCGTAGCGCAAGTGCACGGCTATCACGGCTTGCCGTTGATCCCTGACTACACCGCGTTTGCCGGCAGCGTTTTTGCCTTGCAGCGGTTGATTGGTCATGACATCGAGGCTGAAGCCGGCGTGCGCTACGATGGGCTGGCGCGCACCGCGAGTCTTGAGCGGCCGGATTTTTTGCGGCTGGTACGCAGTGGCCAATTGCAGCTCGATGCGTGTGGCGCTGCGACATCGACGGATGCCAAGGTCGATTGTCGATCGCGGTACCATACCGTGTCGGCTTCGCTCGGCGTATTGCGCCGGCTTTCGTCCGCGTGGGACCTCAAGGGCGAGCTGTCGACTGCAACTCGGCCACCAAATCCCGACGAGCAGTATCTCAATGGAACGTCGCCGACGTTTCCGGTGTTGGGGTATGGCAAACCCAATATCGTCGCCGAAACCACGTTTAGTGGTTCGCTAACCACGAGTTATCACAGCGCCAAATTTACCGGCGAGGCGTCGGGATTTGTAAATCGCATCAACAACTATATGTATTTTGCGCCGGCCATCGACGACGACGGCAAGCCGATTTTCGATGTGTTGATTCGCGGCACATTTCCGCGCTTCGTCACGCGCTCGGTGGATGCGCTTTTTTACGGTGCCGACGGTGGCGCTGAGTATCGGCCGCACGCCGCGATCACGATTGCCGGCCAAGCGTCGCTGGTCCGCGCCCGCAACATCTCCGACCAATCGTATCTGGTGTTCGTGCCGCCCACGCAGTATCGCGCGGCCGTGACGTATCGCCCGCCAGCGGTGGGACGCTGGCAGAACAGCCGCGCAACGGTCTCCGGCACGGTGGTGCAACAGCAAACTCGCTACGATGTCGCTGCGGATTTGGCGCCGCCGCCGCCCGGCTATTTCTTGCTCGGTGCTGAACTCGGAAGTGAAACCAAGGTTGGCAATCAGGTCGTGAAGGTCGCGTTGGCGGGCTCCAACTTGCTGGGCGCGCGCTATCGCGACTACACCAGTCTAATGCGGTACTTTGTTGATCAACCGACGTGGCAACTGGCGCTGCGGCTCAGCGTAACCTTTGGTGCGACCGAACCATAAAGGCCGGTGACTGCCATTCGCGGTTGGGGCTGGGATGCCGCGCGGTTTTTAGAAAACCGCGGTGGCTTGCACCGAAAACGCCATGCCAAGGTTGCCGGCGGCGAGGTAGCGATGCCCGACCAAATCAATCAAGGGCGCGTGCAGTGGGTTCACTTCTTCGGTGCCAGGATTCACCACTTCGTTGTTTTCGTTTTCACAGTTGCTGCTGCGACTGGAACCGCAGCTTGGCAGATCCACGCCGGCATCAGAAAAGCTGATTGCATGCGTGGTGTTGTGAAATACATCGGCGATGAACCCCAGATGGACTTTGCTGCCTAGTTGCGCGCGCACCGAAAAACTACCACCTAGTTCGAGATAGTTTTCAACGTTGCTAATGCCAGGATGGGACGAGCCTTGGATGCCTGTGGTGGTCGGGCTGCTGTCGAGTGTCAGTGGAGCATTGGCGGTATCGGCATCGCCGGCAAATGCGAAGGCTTCCCACATTTCAGTGTAGCTGCGGCCTTCGAAGTGCATGACCGAGCGGGCTTCAGCCCCGAGCGTCACGTTGACATGATCGGCCGGTTTGTCGAAAACATATAGGTGACTGCCAAACCGAAGACTGCCTTTTTGTGGCGGCAACGCATTGGTGGCGCCAAAACCGGGGTCGGTAAAAAGTGAATCAGTTTGCGAAGCAACAGGTGCTTGCCACGCCAACGCAAAAAACGGCTCGGCACGACCCATGCGTTTGGTAACGGTGGTCCATAGATTGACTTCGAAAACACCAGAACCCACACCGGTTTGATTGCTCGGGTTGGCGCGATTGAACCGTGCGGTTTTGCCGATCGGCAACGCAATGTTGGCACCGATTTTCCACGTTGGTTTGGTGTCGTCTTTTTGCTGGTTCATGGGCGCGACACCCAGGCCGAGCCAGAGTTGATCGAGGCCACTGCGGGTTACTCCGCGAAATACCAAATCGCCGCTCGGCAGGCCGGCACCCGGATCGTTGGCGTCAAAGCCACCGTTCGGCACGATGCCGTCGCCGATCGACGACGAATCGCCGCGGGCGATGCCATCGAGCGATAGTTGGCGTTTGTCGCTCAGCGTAATCGGCAGCGTTGCAGCAAGCCAGAAATCGTGAAACAGGCCAAGTTCGAGACTAGGCGTGATCACGTGGCGGGTGTGGGCCGACACGAGGTCTTTGCCGGAGCCAACCGGATCGAGGGCGCCGCCGCTAAGCGACTCACGGCGAATCGCCGAGGTTTCGGAGATGACGCTGTAGTCGATTTGCAGTCGCAGGTCGACCGGATTGCCGGGTTCGCTCGCGGTGGTGATGAGCGCGTCGGGGCCGGCCCACGCGACGCTGGTTACCGCAACCAGTGTAATCCACGACGAACAAAAGATAAACTTCACAGCAGCGACGGTATCGCATCATTCGGAGCTGCGCAACCCAGGGGCTGCGGTGCCGTGGCGCGGTTACCCGCCATCACGTTCGCGCAGCCCGAATTCTTTCATCTTCATTTGCAGACTCTTGCGGCTAATTTTGAGCAACCGCGCGGCTTGGGTGACGTTGCCACCCGTTTCATCGAGTGCACGGACGATGAGCTCGCGTTCAACCCGAATGGTTTCGGCTTTCACGATGTCTTTGAGCGAGGTATCGCCCGAAAGCTCGGTGCTTGCATCGATGCGTTCGCTGGGCTCGGTTGGCCCTGGGGCGGCGGTTGGGGCGGCGTCAGCATCGTCGGCGCCCGTGAGTTCATCGGGCAAGTCGTCCTTGGCAATGCGCTGTTCTCGACAAAATAAAATCGTGCGTTCGAGGATGTTTTCGAGTTCGCGAATGTTGCCCGGCCAATTGTGCAGTTCGAGTGCAGCCATCGCATCATCCGTTAAGCCAGCGACGTTTTTTTTGAGCCGTTCGTTGAACCGCTTGATGATGTGGGTGACTAAAATCGGAATGTCCCCGGTACGCTTGCGCAACGGAGGAATCAGCAACGGCACCACGTTGAGCCGGTAATACAAATCTTCGCGGAAATTGCCACGGGTGATTTCTTGTTCTAAATCCCGATTGGTTGCGGTGATCAGCCGCACGTCGACTTTGATGGTTTTGAGACCACCGACGCGCTCAAATTCGCTCTCTTGAATTGCGCGCAGCAGTTTGACTTGCATCTCGACTGGAATTTCGCCGATTTCATCGAGAAACAGGGTGCCGCCATCGGCCAGTTCAAATCGACCTGGTTTGGAATTCACCGCGCCCGTAAATGCGCCCTTTTCATAACCAAAAAGCTCCGACTCCATGAGGTTCTTGGGAATCGCTGCGCAGTTGATTTTAATAAACGGGTGGTCTTTGCGGCTCGAATACTCGTGCAGGGCTTTGGCTACCAATTCTTTGCCGGTGCCACTTTCGCCGGTGATCAACACCGTGGATGGGGTGTCGGCAACTTTCTCGATGACCCCAAATACCCCTTGCATTTCGAGGCTGGTCCCGACCAGTCCAAAGCGTCCGCGTTCTTCGCCTTCGCGCGGGCTGTAAATCTCGGTGCGTGGGGCGGCTTGATTGGCGTGCGCTTGAGCGACGGCTTTTTGTACCGTGGCTCGAATAACATCTTGTTCAAACGGCTTTTCGATGTAGTCGAAGGCGCCGGCTTTGATGGCTTCCACGGCTTGGCCGACCGAGCCATAGGCGGTGATCATAATCACTGGGATATGCGGGTGGTACTTGGTTGCGAATTGCAGCAATTCCATGCCGGTGGCGTGGGGCATGCGCAAGTCGGTAATCACGACTTCGACGCCCGCCGGCAGCATCGTCATGGCCTCGGCCCCATCGCTCGCTTGCACGACTTCGTGCCCATCGCGGCGCAACAGTGCGACTAACACCCGTCGAAGGTTTTGCTCGTCGTCAGCGACCAGAATTCGCGCGGGGGCCATTGCCAGTTAAGGTACCATCGTCGCTATCGGATTGTGAATGCGCTGGGGCGTCGGGATTTGACACACTTGGCGTTGCCAGCGTCAAACGGCCGGTTTCGGTGATGTCTTTGCCATCTTCGGCGCGGAACGGCTCGGCGGCGGGCAAAAACACCGAAAAGGTGGATCCCTGTCCAGGCGAGGACCGCACTTCAATGGTGCCCGCATGTTGATGCACAATCCGATGAGAGATCGCTAAGCCCAGGCCGGTGCCTTTGGATTTGGTGGTGAAAAACGGAATGAATAGCTTTTTGAGTTTATCGCGCGCAATCCCAACCCCGGTGTCACGGAAGCGGACTTCGGCAAATTGGCCGTAGCCCAAGCGCGATCGACGCCGCCGAGTGGTCATAATTTCGAGCGTGCCGCCATTGGGCATGGCTTGGCACGCATTGATGCCAAGATTCAAGAATACCTGGAGCAGCGATTCCGGATCAGCCGCAACCTTGGGCAAAAAATCGTCAACGCGGACGCGGACGTCGATGTTTTTGCCATCGTCGGATTGGCTGATCAACTGAGCGGTTTTGCGCACCAAGATGTTGAGGTCAATATTGCCAGCTTCGTCGCGCCCCGGCCGCTCGGCCCGCGCATAATCGAGAAACCGCGTGACCACATTGTTTAAGCGATTGGCTTCTTCGACGATGATATCGAGCAGCTCTTTGGTTTCATTATGGGCGTCGGCGCTGCCGGGCGTGGCCTCGGTCATCGAACCCAGCGCGGCGCCCGGTTGCGGCATCAATAACTGTGCGGCGCCTTTGATCGCGCCTAAGGGATTACGAATTTCGTGGGCCAAGCCGGCGGCCATTTCGCCCAGTGCGGCGAGTCGGTCGCGTTCCTTGACGCGCTCATACGCTTGGCTCGATTCGATGACCCGTGCCGCCGCACCCGCAAGCTGACGAAACGTTTCAACGTCGTCGGCATCAAAGGCGCCATCCGCCCGATCGTCGCGCAAGCACAACATGCCGAGCAGCCATGAGCCTTGTTCGGTTTCGGCCGAGCCCAAAAATGGCACGATCAGCGTCGAATGTAGTTCGGTGGCGCGGCTCGACAGCGCTTGTTTGGCGGCGAGTTGGGCGGCCAGGTTCGCAACAATCGTTGGGTCGTTAGCATCGTCGGAGCGGCCCGTGGTTTCATTGATTTCGAAGCGCAACACTTCGGCGTCGAGGTACGACATGCGCACACGGTCGAGCAGGGCGCGGTCGGCGTTGGCGTCGAGCCGTTCCGGTGGGGCTTTGCCCAAAAATGCAGCTCGGTCAAACCCCGCGCCATCAGCATCGAGCAAATACAGCGACGCATCGGTGACCCGGCGCGATTCGTCGAGGGCCGTGATGATACGCGTCACCATATCCGCAACATCGACGACGCCGGGCAAGTCGCGCCGCACCGATTCGAGGCGGCCACGCAATTCAAAACGCTGGCGCAATAACCAACGATTAATGCCGTTTTCAAGCCGGCTACGCACGGGCTCAAAAAGAATGAGGATCACGAACGATGCCACCAAAGCATTGAGCAAGTACAAACCTTTTTGCTCGCCACCGATCCAATACAACAACAAGCTGTACACCGCTGACAGCAAGACTACCAGGGTGCCTAACACGGCCATCTTGCCGATGAGCTCGTTGAGATCGATGAGCCGGGCGCGAAACAAGGTTTGCGAAAGAAAATACAAATACAAAATCCCCAACACGTTGCCCACCGCTGGCCAAGCCACGCCAAAGCGTGGCAACACGTCGGTCATGGTGAGCGTGGTGGCGATAAACGCGCCGAGCGTTAGATAGCGGATGCGGGTCTTCTCGGCGGTTTTGACGGTGTTGCGGTACTGTCGATACATGTCCCACACGCAGCGGTACAGGCCGCCAAATACGTAGGCTCCAAACGGTAATGCAAACCAAAGTTTGTCGACGATGGGTGTGACCACTGCGGAATATATCAGCGCACTATACGCGACCAACGTCCAGGCCAAGGTCACCCGTGGGCCACGCTTGGGGCCACCGATGGAAGGCTGGGCTAAAAAGGCCCGATAGAACCGAATTGCCGTCGGTGGAATGGTGGCTGCGGCCCACAGCGCTAACCAATGCATGAGTGGTCGGTTGGTGGCGGCGTCCAAAAACGTAAAGATGTGCCAGGCCGCGACGTTGAACGTAAACGCTGCAAAGGCG
>JAGPDK010000357.1 GCA_018057605.1 Kofleriaceae bacterium
CAGCAGGCGCTAATCGCTGCGTTGTTCGATGCACGTCGGCGCGACGAACTGATCGCCGAGTTGCCGCTGCTCGACGCTGCCATCACGACCCAGCTGGGCCGTGATAATCAACGCTACGCCGTGTTTTGGGTCAACCAGATTGGCATCGGCACAATGGAAGAATCGGCAGCCAAAGACGAAGCTGCGCTCGCGATCTTGCAAGCCAAATCGCCACGGCATCCTAAGTTGATTCCGTTGTTGCAAAACTTGGGCATGATTGCCACCAATCGCGGTGACGACAAACGCGGCCTGCAGTACATGCAACGCGCTTTGGCCGCAGCACGGGCGCGGTTGGGCAGCAACAGCGCTGCGGTGGCGCATCTTGAAGGGAACATCGCAACGAGTTTGCTCAACCTCGACGACAATGACGGCGCGTTGGCGCTGCTCGTGCACGCCGAGCAAGTGATGGCCAACATACGGGTGGCGCAGCTAGCCCTTTTTTGGCGGCTTCGCGATCCATGCTCGCCGAACTCTACGCGGGCCGTGACCAGCACGATGCTGCGTACAAGCTGTTGGTGCCGCTAGTCGCAAGCCAACAAAAGCCTTAGGCCGACCCAGCGCAACGCGGCCGCGACGAATTGCTGCTCGCGCAAGTTGCGTGGAGCCGCGGTGAACACGACGAAGCCGTGCGCAATGCAAAGCTCGCGGTGCAAGATCTCAGCGATGCCAAAGCATTTCCCGTCACGCTTAAACAAGCGCGTGGTTGGCCGATCCGAAGCAGCGCTAGCAGCGCGTCGCAGGTCGGCGCGTACGCGCTGCGGTGCTGCCACCCAACGCGACGGTGAGCGGCCGCCACCTAGGTTGGCGAGGTCGGCGCAGCACTGCCGAGCTGCGCCAAATGTCGAAACGCACCGGCGATGGTGATGGCAATCGCAGCGACGGGCGGCTCGGTCGCGGTGGCCGATTGCCACGCTACGTAATCGCGGCCGGTGGCGTCGACCGCGGCGTGATGGCGAAAGACCCAAAGCCGGCTGCCGTCGGGCAGCGCTAGTTCGCCAGCGACCGGGCCGGCACTGTCAAACGGCCGACCGTAACGGCGCATGACTACGGCGATGGCCGCGAGCGGCAAGCTGGCGGACTCGCCGGGGCGCTGGTGCACCGTGACCTGTCCAGAGTCGACGCTGACCAGGGTTTGGGCCAGCGTGCCGTCTGGAGCTACAAACTCATCAATTTTTAACATGGCCTTACCGTAGGTTGTACCGCAACGCACCGGGTCGTGCGAAACCCGGTATAGTGTTGCAGCGTGAGTTTGTTTCGCAGGATGTTCTCCTCTGCATTGCGGGAAGCCGAGCAGGCCGAAGCTGCAGGTAATATGGATCTCGCTGCCGAGCGCTATGCATTGGCTGGTAACCGCGATGGTGCCGTGCGCATGCATATGGCTCGGGCGGCTCGGGCCGCCGACCGCACTGGGGAGTTAGCCGCGCTGCGCGACGCTGTGCGTTGGGCTGGCGATGATGTTGAGTTGCGGGCCACCGCAGCGGCGGCGTTGGGCCGAGCCCTGTGGGCGGCTGCGAAAGCTGAAGGTATCGCCACCGAACGCGACCGCGTACGGGTTCGCGAAGCTGCAGAGTTGATGGTGCAGGGCCGGGAATGGAGCCGCGCCGGTGAAGCGCTTGAGTCCATCGGCGATTTTGCTGGGGCCGCGCATGCCTATTCGGCCGGTGGTTTGGTCGAAAAATTGGAACGCGCGATTGGCCTCGATGATCAAGAATCGCTGCGCGAGCGCACCGAGAAAAACGCGTTGGCCAGTTATCAAACCAATCTTGAAATCGGCCAACGTGATCAAGCGTGCGCGGATTTGCGCGAAGCGATCGCCAACAGCGAGCATCCGCAACCGCATCGGCGGTTGTTGCAGGAACTTGAAACCAAACTGTTAACCGGCGGTCGCTTGGTATTGCGGTCCGGCCCTCGGACGGCGTTTGTGGTGTGCGGCAGTGCGCGGGTAGTATTTGGCCGTGATCCGTTATGTGATGTGGTGCTTGGCGCCGGGGGGGTGTCGCGCCAGCATGGTGAGATTCGCACCACACGCGTTGCCGGTGCGACGACGTTTACCGTTGCCGATCTTGAATCACGCAATGGTTCGCGGCTGGCCGGCTTGCCGTTGTTAGCGACGGCCGAGATGCCGAGCCAAGGCCTGGTAGATTTTGGTGACGAAGCGCAGTTTGAATTTGCCCGCCAAGGTGACTTGATGGGGCTGCGTTGCATCAAAGGCCGCGATCGAGGCCTGGTGGTTGTCGTTGCAACCGCCGATTCGCCGGTGGTGTTAACTGCGTGGGGCCTGGCGCTGCAAATCGATTTTCGCAATGGCCGGCCTTGGTTAACCGGGTTACCGACGAGCGAGCGCATTGTTTTTGGCGACCAACCGCTTGGCCCGATCTCGGTGCAGTTGATTCGCACCGATACATTTACGATCGGCGCGACTGTGTTTGAGGTCGAGTAGTCATGAAGTTGACGGCCTGGCTACGCAAAACACTCGGCGGCAAGGCACCCGCTCAGCTTGCGGCGCGCGCCGCTGATGTTGTGCCGAGCGAACCTGGCCCAACGCATTTAGCCGATACGGATGAAGTTTTTTTGCAGGCGCTGATCGTTGATGTGGCGGCCGGTCGTCGTCGCGAACAACTAAGCGGCGAAGAAGTTATTCAACACCTGCACGCTATGTGGGCGCGTGGCCATGAACGGCTCACCATCGAGTGGATTGAAAAGTTGTTGTCGGTGCCGGAGGTTGATCCCGAGACAACCTTGCGGCTGCGGGCCGAGTTGATCGAACGTTATGATCAACGACGCGAACTTGAAGTTGGGTTGCATCATGCTGAATTGCTTACCGGCTATGCGCCCTATGCGTTGCGCGCGCATGTTTTGCTGGCTGAGCACGCCTTGCACCGTGGCGATAATCCGGCAGCGTTGCGCCACTACGAAGCGGTGCTGGTGCGCGATGTGCAATTCCCTAATGCGCTGATGCGGGTTGAGCGGTTGCGCGCCGCGGTCGGGCGACACGCGCCAGCCCCGGGCGAAACCATCGCGGGTGGTGATTTGCGTTCAATTGATAGCGGCGGACGTTACCGGCTGCTGCGTGAACTCGGCCGTGGCGCCACCGGTGCGGTGTATGTGGCGCGCGATACTGAGTTAGACCGCGACGTTGCGGTGAAACTGTTGCATCCGCACTTGGCCAGCGACGGTAAAGCCGCGGCGTTGGCTACGTTCTTTCGCGAAGCCCGCATTACTGCGTCGCTGCGGCATCCTAACATTGTGGCGGTGCTTGATCTCGACGAACGGGCCCGCCGCATCGTGATGGAATTAGGCGCTGGGGGCACGCTGCGCGAATTGTTACGTGAACGTGGCCGCCGCTCGCCGCGCCGCGCCATTGAACGCCATGTGCAAATTCTGTCAGCGTTGGCGGCTGCGCACCGCAACGGTATTGTTCACCGTGATGTTAAGCCTGGCAACTTGATGTTCCGGCGCGACCCGGACTTGCCTGGCGTTGAAATTATTTTGGGTGACTTTGGTGTTGCCCACCTGCCGGATTATGAACGTGGCGCCGAACCGCACGCGTCACCGCGCACTGCCGATGCCGTCGGTACGCTCGCTTACATGGCACCGGAACAACGGCGCGGCGAAGTTTCGCCTGCGGTCGATGTCTTTGCGTCGGCGGTGGTGTTGTTCGAAATGATGCATGGTGCCACACCTTGGACACGCGAACAGGTGCTCTCCAGTGCGCGCGAGCATCGCGATTTTTACCTAGCTGACGAGTTGTTCACCGAAGCCCCTGCGGTTGCCGATGATTTTCGTGATCATGTGATGCGGTTGGGCAATCCGATCGCAAGCGCGCGACCCTCGGCCGAGCAAGCGCTGCGCGAAGCGCAACAGTTGCGGGCCCAGATCATCATTGCCACCGCCACTAGCTAAGCAACCGCTCGACTGCCACTCGGACTCGGGGCTCCATTTGCGAGCGCTAGGCTTCGTCGCGGATCGGGCTGGCTTTAAGCGAAGCCTTGCCATCTTTAACGTAGACGGTAAATCGCACATCGCGACATCCAGTTTTGGTAATCAGTTCGACGCGGTTTTTTTGCAACTTGTCGGCAAACTTGCCGTACGTCACGCCGGAAATCGGCTCCCCACAGGTTTTCTTGAGTGCGATAAACTGGTCAAAAATCTGCATGAAGTAAGGATCGATCGGCTTAGGTTCACCGCCACCGGACGGCTCACTATCGTTGTGCGCTATCAGATCTTCATCTGCAACGGCTTCGGCTTCGGGCGCTGGCGCGGGCGCTTGGGCCATGGTGGCGGCAAACGCCAGTGGCGGAGCTGTCACGGCCGCGGCAATTGCTGCAGGCGCCGCGACCGGTTTGGCTGGTGATCGTGCGGGCACGGTCGGTGGCGGCGCGCGCACTACGGGTATTTCTTTGGCCGGTTCGGAGAATTTGAATTCCGACGGTGGCGGTTTGGCGGCGGTGGCTGGGCCGCCTGGCCGAATCGCCGGCATCGCCGCAGCTAACAGGTCGATGGTGCCAAGGCCACCGGCGGGTGCCGGACCTAACAGCCCATCTAAATCTTGTTTGGCGCTTTTGGCATCACGCGAAACTTTGTCGATATGGATATTCACGGACCGCGCGATCGAGCCAAATTTACCGGCGTGAGAATTTTCCGCGAGACGTTCGGTTTCCCCTTTGCCCAACTTCACCGCGTCAAGCGCCAAGCGTTTTAGCGGCCGGTCGGCTTCGAGCACCATGAAGCCAACGCCTAACGCCAGCGCGATGGCAAAGCCGGCGCCGAGCAGTGACCAAGGAAAGCCGGCTGGCGCTAGGTCACTTTTGTCGATGGCTTTGAGCGTGCCCATAAAGCCCACGGCGTTGGCGCGCGGCAACAGCACGGCGTAATAGCCGTGATGGAGTTCAGCTTCACCTGGAATGCGCGCAACGACGGCGGTATGCGCGGTCAATGCGACGGGTTGGGCAACGCAGTCGTTGCCTTGTGGCCCGCGCAGCTCGGCTGCGGCTTTGGCTAACGCTTCGCTGTCCAACGAATCAGCTTTGGATAATGCGACGGTAGTTTTGCCTAAGAAAAACCCCATCTCTACACCCGGGGTGGCCAACGACGCCACTAAGCGACTCGCCAGTTTAGGGTTGACGGCGTGGCCAAGAATGACGGCGCCAACGTAGTCCACCGGGGCATCGCGCCGCACGACCGGCGCGCCGCGTACCAGATACATGGTTTTGTTCATGACCCAAACGTCATCGCTGTTGTAGCCCGCGAGCGCATCGTCGATCACCGGGCGACCGGCCGCGACATCTCCGAAATCTTTGTCGTTGAGCGTTACGCGCGCTACGACTCGCCCATGCTTGTCGAGCAGCATCACAAAATCGGGCGCATGTTCTTTGAGTGAATCAGCCATGCTGCGACCGATTTTTTGCACGGCAATGTTGGTGGACTCGTCGATTGCACCTAGATTCGACGCGGTCGACAGGGCCGCAACCAGGTCTGGCGCCGTCGCAAACACCGCCGCGACACCAACTTGTTGGCGCGCTTGATCGGTCAGCAGAATGTTCACGAAGCCGCACGCGGTGGCCAACCGTTGCTGGTTCGCAGCGATGGTGCTGCGTTCGGCCGGGCGTGGCATCAACAAGGCAACTGCGGTCGCGGCGGTGGCGACCAACGTGAGTAGGAACAGCCAAATTTTCGACAAATACATGGCAGGTTATTTCTTTACCGGGAAGCCCGCAGGAATTTTGGTACGCAGCTCTACTTTGCCGTTGGCCGTCACGGTTACGGCGTCAGGTTCGGGTTTGTCGATCCACCCGGTCTTGTAATAAACCTTGATGGCGTACTTGCCTTCGGGAATGTTGGCAAATTCGAACTTGCCGTCGGCGGCGATCGGGGCAACCCACATGCTCGGCGTCACCACGACGGTCGCGGTTAGGTGCGGCGCTTCGGAATCGCTGATGGTGTAAATGTCGCCAGCCTTCAAGGGCCGAAAGCTTTGTTTGCCGGTGGGGTTAATTTGCACCTTGGGCAACAGTTGCGGCGCTTCTGTAACGCGTAACGCGCGCGGTGAATTGCTTGAGTTTTTGATCACCATTTCGGCGTTCAGGGGCAGGGCCACCACCGTTTGTGAAAACCGTTCACCGACGATGGCCAGCTCAATCTGTGCAGTCGCGGCCGGCATTGGTGTGCCGGCGTCAAGCATGACAAACATCCACGGCGTTGGATCCGTGCTGCGAATGGGTGCAAGCAAATTC
>JAGPDK010000358.1 GCA_018057605.1 Kofleriaceae bacterium
GTACTTATCTGATCGAGTTCGCGTCGCAACTCGGCGATGCGATCACGAATACGCCGACGGTCGAGCTCTAAGGTGCTTTCGCCCGAGCCTTTGCCCCCAACACCACCGCGCACGCGATCTTCGCCGCCAGCACTTTCGCGCAACCGTGGCGACAAGTAGCGCAACCGGGCAATTTCAACTTGCAGTCGAGCTTCACGGGTTTTGGCGTGCCGGAAAAAGATTTCCAAAATGACCGACGCGCGGTCGAGCACGTCGACCCCGGTGGCTTTTTCAAGATTGCGTTGTTGCGTCGGTGATAGCTCGTGATCGACCAGCACCACCGCCGCTTTGACACCCGTTGGCGGACCGCCGGTTTCAAGTTCGGGCGCAGCATCATCATACGGATTGGCAAATACCGCGGGGCCGTCCTCGTCGGAGTCGTCGCTTGCATCGCCGTCGTCATCACTGCGACTACCGGGTTTTTGATAGGCTTGCACTTCACCGGTGCCACCGGTCCACGCCGCTAACTCTTTAAGCTTACCTTCACCCAACACCAAACCCGGCGCCAAGGTGGTGCGACGCTGCGTCACCCGCCCTACCGGGATCAGCCCCAACGTGGTCGCCAACCGTTCGAGCTCTTCTAACGATGAGTTTAATTCGGCTTCATCCACGCCTGGGAGTTGCACAGCGACGACCACCGCCGTTGGCTTTTCACCGTCGGCAATAGTCCACATCGGAGCATCGGTTTTCACCGCTTGGATATGGCGCACAAACCCCGGTCAGCGCAAGTGTTCGTCACGCGATTCGTGACGAAGCGCAGCGTTGCGGAGCGTCCTGGCGTCGGCAGTTTATGGGTTGCCGAACGCCACAGCCGCAAACGCCGCTACCAGTTCGGCGAATTTCCGCGAGGCTTGCGCGTGTAACATATGGCCCGCGTTGGCCACGATGACGAGCTGCGCGGCCGGCAACACGCTTGCCAATTTTTCCAGCGTCGGACGAAAATACCCGGCCGATTGTTGGCCTCCGAGCAGCAGCGTCGGGACCTTGCAGCTACGCAGCAAGGTGTACCTTGGGTGGTAACAGCCAAGGGCCTCGCTATCGGCCCGAATCCCTGCAAATTGCGCTTTGCTGCGCGCTTGAAACATCCGTGGCATTTTTTCGTAGGCGGTATCGCCGAGCACCGTCCGCAAGAAATATTCTGCGGCCGCAGGCCCACCCTCGGCCACCGCTAACGCATCAAAGTGTTGCAGAAAACCGTCGGGGATAGGTGGCACATCATCGCTCGCGGCCATGGGCGGCTCAATCAATACCAGCCCGGCAAGCGCAGCCGGAAACCGCCGCGCAACGTCAAGCGCCACCACCGATCCGAAACTGGAGCCCACCAGAATTGGCGGTGGCCCCCCCTGCCTATCGATTATGGTTAGCACATCGTCGGCATGGTCTTCGACGGTCCAAAGCCTATCCGCTGCCGGGCTTTGGCCACAGCCTCGGCGATCGTACGCCAACAACGAAAACCGTTCGCGCAAGCTCGAAGCAAAGGTAATCGCCCAAGTCGCGTGATCAGCGGCACTACCGTGAATGAACAGCAAGGTTGGACCATTACCGGCAGATACGACATGGAGCGGAGCAGCCATCACGGGTATCATATACCAGCATGGCCAACCAACGCCCAGTCTCGCCCGGCCCCGGCCCGGCGATGGCGGCCTCATCGCCGCACGCCAGCGAGGAAGCGTTTGCCCAAACCGTGGCGCCAGCCAACCCAGAGTTTGCCCAAGGCAGTGCCTCGCGGTCCAGCATCGAATCCGACGCCACCGTACAGATTTCGCGCAGCGGCACATCAGCCCTCACCAGCCTACCCGCGCTACCTGAAATTCAACTCACTTGTTACTCGGCAGGGACGGAAGTCGCACGCGGCGGGATGGGGCGTATTCTAACCGCGCGCGACCAGCGCCTCAATCGCCACGTTGCGATCAAAGAACTGCTGCATCCTTCGCCTGATCAAGTGTTGCGGTTCCATCGCGAAGCTCTCATTACCGCGCGCTTGCAGCATCCGAGCATCGTGCCGATCTACGAAGCCGGGACGTGGCCCGACGGTACGCCATTTTTTGCCATGAAGTGGGTCGCCGGCATGCCGCTCGATCGCATCATTGCAGATGCCGCTTCGTTCGAAGCAAGGCTCGCGTTGCTGCCACGAATCGCCGCCGCCGCCGATGCCATCGCGTACGCGCATAGCCAACGCATTGTGCATCGCGACCTTAAGCCAGCCAACGTACTGATCGGCGAGTACGGCGAAACCGTAGTCATCGATTGGGGCTTGGCCAAAGATCTCGATGCCGATGAATCGGCGCTACTGCCTTCAGCGCCGTCGACGCCAGCCCCGCTCGACGACAGCCGGTCGATTGCGCTCACCGTAGCCGGCGCGGTCATGGGCACCCCGGCATACATGGCGCCCGAACAAGCACGTGGTGAATCGGTCGGCCAACCTGCCGATGTATTTGCGTTAGGTGCCATGCTGTATCATTTATTGGCCGGCCGTCCGCCATACGATGCACGTACCGGCGACGAAGTGATCGCCGCCGCTGCGTTGGGCAATGTGGTGCCATTGCGCAGCCGTGAACAACGGATCCCACCTGAGCTGATCGCCATCGTGGAACGCGCCATGGCACGCGATGTGGCCAACCGGTACCCAAGTGCACGCGAGTTTTCGGAAGAGCTGCGCCGTTTTTTGACTGGCCAATTAGTCGACGCCCACCGCTACACCGCAGCGCAACGGGTTACCCGTTTCATGCGCAGGCATCGGGCGGCGCTGGCAATTTCATTAGTGGCACTCATCGCGCTATCGATCGGCAGCGTGTTTGCGATTCGCCGCATTGTCGCGGCGCGCAACTCGGCCGAAGCCCAACGCGCGTTAGCTATGGCGCGCAAACAAGCCGCTGAGACGCTCGTCGATTTCATGATCAGCGACCTTAAAAAACGGTTAGTCCCGATGGGCCGACTCGACCTGGTGTCGGGTCTCGGCGGCCAGGTTAAAGATTATTATCAAA
Organism: Kofleriaceae bacterium; assembly: GCA_018057605.1. Classification (GTDB taxonomy): domain Bacteria; phylum Myxococcota_A; class Polyangia; order Haliangiales; family Haliangiaceae; genus JABFXX01. Next base: position 3,024 of record JAGPDK010000358.1, read on the forward strand.
AAATCGCCATCATCCCGGGCGGCCTAAGTGCCGATGACGTTGACCGGATGGCGCAAGCCATGGGCCTGACCGCTTCGGTCGAGGTGCAACTTGGCAAATTCGATGACGCGCTCACGACGTGGCGCCAAGCCAAAATTCGCGTGCAAACCAGCCTTGGCGGTAACGACACCGGACCTCAAAGCATTTCCCGACGACGATTTTTAGCACGCGCCGATTTAGAAATCGCAGCGATTGTGTACCAACGCGGCGAGACTCAGAAAGCTGAGCCAGCATTGCTCGCGGTGGTTGCAACCTTGGACCAGCTCGATCGCGAAGCGCCAAACAATCGCGAAACCATGTTATTGCTGGCCGATGCAAATGATCGGCTCGGCGACCTGACCCGCAACCTAACTAAGATCGACGTCGCCGCCGAGTATTTTCTGGCAGCCCAACGGTTGCGAGAGGCCGTCGTCGCCATGGCGACTGAAAATGGCGATCGCGACGCGACGTTTGCGCTTTCGAAGAGCCATCAAAAAAACGGCACAATCGAATATTCGCGCGGTGCGTCGACCAAAGCCTTGGCTGAATTTCGCGCGTGCCAGCGGTTACGCGAAAGCCTATTGGAAACTGCACCTGACAACGTCGAATGGTTACTCGGCCAGGTTGAAATCGCGAATCAGGTTGGCGATATGCAACGCGAAATGGGCGAGCTCAAGGCCGCGATTACCAGTTACCGCGCTGCGGTGCCCGTCATCGATGACTTGCTTGCCATCGACGCCACCAACACCATGTGGCGACGCCAGCGTGGCAATTTGCTTTCAGATCTTGGCTTCGCCCTCAATGACGCCGGCGAGTACGCCAGCGCGCAAAAAAACTTTGAAGCAGCCATCGCCAATCACGCCGACTTGCTGCGCCGCGACCCAGCGAGCAGCAATTGGCAAAACGACGTCTCCAAATTTCGCATGCGGCTCGGCGACACGTTAAATTACCAAGGCCTAGCTGAGCAGGCCTTGGCCAGTTATCAAGCCGCCCGCGAAGTACGCGAAGGCTTGGTTGCGCGCGACCCTAAAAATGTCGCCTGGCGACGCTCTTTAGCGTGGAGCTATGCCAAATTAGCCGCAGCGTACATGCACCATGGCGAGCGAGAACAAGCGCTTGAGATGTTCAACAAAACAATCGCCCTGCGGCAACCACTCGCGGCCAACGCGCCAACCCATTCCGGACTCAACAACGAGTTGGCGTCGTCACAATTAGCCTTAGGCCGAGCGCTGCAACGTACGGACAAAGCTCGTGCCAAGGACCTGGTCACCCAGAGTCTGACGCGATCGCGAGCCTTAGTTGCCAAAGATCCGCACAACAATGAATGGAAAGAAACCTGCGTCTCAGGACTCCTCGTCTTGGCCCAAATCGCCAACACCGACAAAGATGCCACCACCGAACGCGCCCTCCTGCGCGAAGCATTCAGCGTGGCAATTGCGGCACTCGAATCGGCCAAGCAAAATGCTTTTTGGCCAACCTACGTCGCCGAGATCCATCTTATCCTCGCCGACCTCGATTTCGCAGGCACGCCACCCGACATCACATCAGCGACCGAACATTTTGCTGCCGCCCGAGCCCTACTTGAGCCTTTAGAAAAATCGAAAACACTGCCTGCGTTTCGCAAACCACTCCTGCAACGCGCGCGCGAGGGTCGCTAACATGTTTACGCAACTGCCACTGATCGCAATAGCAGCAACGCTGCTGTTACCTGGCTGTTCGGCCTGTGACGTCAAGGCGTTGTTGCCTGATGCGCCGCTGATCGAACCCGATGCCCCGCCCCGCCCCGTCGATGCACCCTATAGCTGCACCCTCCATGAGCTCACCAGCAACGTTGCAACCATCGCGGGATGCGAGCAGCATGGTGATCGTGATGGCGAGCGCGTCACCGCACGCTTTCACAATCCGGTAAATGTCGTGGTTGTCCCGAATGAATCGGCAATGTACGTCGCAGATTTTGACAATCATCGCATTCGCAAGCTCAGCTTCGATGGCACCGTCACCACGGTCATCGACCAAAGCATGCTGCCAGCAGGCACAATTTTCCGATTTCCGTTTGGGTTAGCGACCGCTGCTGATGGCACGCTATATATCGAAACTGACGACAACGCGTTAGGAGTGCATTCCAGCAACACCGGCACACTGTGGCGCTGGCAGCCTGGCGATGCCGCCCCCGTACCGCTGCTGCAGAACATCGGCCGACCACGCGGGATGGTCGTGTTGGCCAACGGCTATTTACTGCTGGCTGATCATGTGCACCATATTTTGCAGCTTGCTGACCCTGTCGCAAAAACGGTTGCCACGATCGCGGGCGCCTACAATCGCGCCGGCTTTGCCGACGGCAACGGGACTACTGCGCTATTCAAAGAACCGTATCACCTCGTGCTGTTGCCCGATGGTGCCATCGCGGTGAGCGAATTCGCCGGTCACCGGATTCGCCGGGTTACGCTTGATCCAACAACATTTGCCACCTCGGTGTCGACCTTGGCCGGCACCGGCATCGTCGGAGCCAATGATGGCCCGGCCGCCAACGCGACGTTCAACCAGCCGCAAGGTATTGCCGTTGGCTTAGATGGCGCACTCTATGTCACCGAGCTGGGCAACGCCGACATCCGCAAACTGTTCGCCGGGCAAGTCACCACCATCGCAGGTGCGGGCACCCCCGGATTTCGGGATGACGATGATCCTTTGCTTGCCAAATTCTTTGGGCTTGAAGGCATGACGCGCTCCACCGATGGGCGATTTCTGTTTGTCGCAGACGGCAGCCGCGGTGACAGCAACTCGCCGTTCCACCGCGTGCGCAGCGTCCGAATCGCGCCCTAGCGCTGCCGCTCGTAAGGCCGTTCACGCAAGATGCGCGGTACTAAACAGAACCGGCCAATAGTAACCGCTCATACACGCGCCGTGGGTTGAATGCCGGCGACTTGCCAGTTGAATGTGGCGCAGAAGGGACGGGAACATCCCCCATGCCGATCACGCAATCGTAAACGATCGAAACCCTTACGCTTTTCACCAGCGGCTGAGCTCACTCCGTACTCCGACGACGAACCGTGGACCACCGCGCTCGAAACATGCGCAACGGGTTGCCTCGCTCCCCAGCGTCCGCTGGGTTCGCTCCATAATCACGCGCACGTTATGCGCCAACTCCTAGCGGCTACAGCATGCCCACCATGCGTTGGCACACTGCCTGCGCTGA
>JAGPDK010000359.1 GCA_018057605.1 Kofleriaceae bacterium
ATCCATAACGTACCTCCAAACCAAGCAATGCACATGGTGTGCCGGTTGCGCCATCCGACAAGTGTGAAGCCCATGCAATCCAATAGCTTAGATGGCAAACAAAACTGATGTCGGTGAATGAAAAAGCTCGCTCGCACACGCGCGGTGGGTTGCCTGCAGGCGACTTACTGGTTGAAAGTCGCGTCGAAGGGCCGGGCAAGTCGCTCATCACATCGTCGTTCGTGGCGTTTTTTGCAGTCACGGTGTTGGCGATCGCGGACCTGGTATCGGATTGGCATAGCGAAACCAGCGTGCGTCACATTGTCCTTGAAGCGGGCATCGCTGTGGCCGGGCTGGTTGGCATGATCGCCGTCGCGCAACATCTGCGCCGGGCTATCGCCGCTGCCCGCGACGCGCAGGCCGAGGCGGCCGAATTGTCGCAGCGATTGCAGCGCAGCCAAGCCGAGGCTGAACGCTGGCGTGCCGATGCCGCGGATGCACTACGTTCGGTACGCGCCGCTATTGATGAGCAGTTCGCGCGCTGGGGGCTCACCGTGACCGAGCAGGAAGTAGCGCTGTTGTTGCTAAAAGGGCTCAGCCACAAAGAGGTCGCTGGGATCCGCAACACCTCGGATGCAACCGCACGCCAACATGCCACGGCGATTTATCGCAAATCAGGATTGAGCGGTCGCAATGATCTCGCTGCGTTTTTCCTCGAAGATCTGTTGGTGCCGCCCGCGGCCGGGGCAGCGCCGGCGCCGTTACTTGCAGGCTTGTAAGCGCAGCCCGGCGAAGGTGTAGGTCGACGTTGACGCGTAGCGGCCGCCACCGGCGTAGGTTTGATGGGCGGTGAAGCTGCGGTACTGGCACCATTTGGTGACTTTGGCTGAGCCTTTGAACAAGATGCCGCCGGTGCGGTAGCGCTCGGTTGGAATATCGAGCCCATTTTTGGCAATATCCCACGCTGGAAACAACATCGCGGCGCGGATGATCTTGGCACCTTTGACCATATTGGTCAGGGCTTTTTTGGCTCCGTTGACTGCGCCAGCGTCGGAGAATGTTTTGCTGGGAAACGAGTAGGTTGGGGCCAGTCGATCAAGTTCAGCCCACAACGCATCGAGCGCAACGTCGAGCTTATTGAACAGGTCAGCCGGCGCGGTAGTGCCGATGGCAACATAGAAAGGTTGATGCAAGGCCAACATGTCGGCTTTGGCTTTGGGCCGATCAAATATTAGCTCATTCATGACGTTGCCCGAGATCGCAACGAAACCGTCGTTGCTTGCCAGGGTGGTGCGCGAGTTGTCGACATCTTTGATCCAGCGCGCCACATTGTTCTCGACGCTGGTGGTGACCATTGTGGTGGCCAGCGCTTGGCGATTGGCAGCCGTGGCGCACACTTTGATCGGATCAAACGCGAGTTGAAAGGCTAGTCGATCGTTAAATACAATGCCGGCGTACGTGGTGGTGCACAGCGTGTCGAGTTGCGCCAGTTGCGCCAGCGCTTTGGTGAGTTGTGCTGCCGAGGCACTGCCAGTAGTCATGGCGGACCCCGATGACTCGGGAAACAGCCGCAAGCCGTCGGCAAATGGTTTGGCTTGTTCACGAAACGCGCGGTATTGCGCGTCGAGAGCAGAGCCGGAGGCTTTTGAGGCAGCGAGATTTTTGGCTAGCTTATCGCGATAGATCACCAAGGTCGCGACCCGCTCTTTGAGCGCTAGCACGTCAGGATCGTTTTGATCTTCTGGTGAGACGCGTGGCAGCGAACTTTGTGCTCGGCTCAGCGCGTAATCGGCATCACGCAATAAGTTTGCTGCGGTTTGTTGCTCGCGCTCGGCAATCGGCGCATTGATGAATTTGTCGTCGGGCGCAACGTTGTTTAAGGCGAGATCAATGTTGCCCAAAATGCGCGTGGTGTTGGCGGTGCGTGCTTGCGCATGGCCACTGAGCGCGGTCACTAGCGCTGCGGCTGCGAGCATTACCGACCCAGCTCCACGTACTCGTCGATTCAGTTGTTTCATGTCTTAGAGAATATCGCAGCAACGACGGTCCGGGGGCAGTACGGCAGGTAAACCGCAATATCAGCAGAAATCACGCACCAACGCGGTTCCACTGATCTTGCAGGCGTTGTACCGACACCGGCACGGCGGTCTTGAGCTCAGGGGCAAAAGTTTGCACGCGGAATTCTTCGACCAGCCAACCAAATTCTTCGAGTTCAACCAGCGCATAACCTTTGGCACGCAGCTCATCGCGCTTTTTGGTGAAGCTGAGCCAAAACGGCGTGACCTGGGCGGCTTTCTGTTGATCTTTTTGCGGATCGTGCGACAGGCGTTGCAATCGAACCACGATGGCTTTGAGATAACGCGTGATATGACCGAGCCGACTGGTCGGGGTGATCCGCAGCAAGTCGGCTGGCGCGAGCTGGGCCAGTTGAGTCTGGATATCCTCGACGGCGGCCCGCGTGGCACCCGGTCGACCAGCCAGCGGTTTGAGGGTGGCTAGCACTTTGTCGAGTTCGACGCTGAGTGCTGCCGCGGCGGTTGCGCGTTGCGCTAGGATCAGCGGCAACGCATCGCGGCCAGCGATGAAGCGCTCAAGGAATTGCGGCTTACTGCGCGGTATCGCGGTTGGGTCGTCGATGCGAAACGCGTCGTCGATGGCGCGCAAGACCAGCTGGCGTTTGAGCGGCGGCCGTAACGTGGCTGGCAGATTGGCTTCCAGCTTGACTAGCGTGGTCGACAGTTGCAGCAAATACAGTTTGCGCAAGCCATCGCGGGTCGCCGTGGCTGCGGCCGTCGAAGATTCTAGCAAGCGCACATCAACGCCTATTTCAGTCTCGACCAGCGCCGGATACGCAAGCATGACGCGGCTGCCGATTTCGAGCGTGACTGAGGCCGGGAAGGCGTCGAGGTCCCAGGCTTTCATGCCGGTGCGCTCGTGTTTGGCCCGTGGTGCGCGGGTCCACAGCTCTTTGGCGCGATGGGTCAGAGTGCGTTGCAGCTCGGCTAAATCGCGGCCGACCGCAATGGTTTTGTCGTGATCGTCGACGATGCGAAATGATAGATCGAGGTAGGTCGGAATAGCGCGGAGGTCCCAGGCCGTGCGCGCAATGCGTTTGCCGGTACGCTCAAAGATGGTGCGCTCGACGGTAGCCAGCATGGCGCTGTCGAACGGCCGCAGCTTGGTGGCGAGGTCGTCAACGAGGATATCGAGCGGAGCCAGTTCTTTGCGCAGCGGCTTGGCGAGTGAATCAAGCAGCGCGCGCAGCTTGATGTGGTGCCAGCCAGGGATGGTCCAGGCCATGACGTCAGGATCCAATTGTGGCAATAGCGCGAGCGGCACCGAGGCGGTGATGCCATCGTCATCTTGGCCCGGATCAAAACGGTAGGCCAACGGGATGGTGGCGCCTCGCAGATTCAATTGATCCGGATAACGTTCAGGCGACAACTCGTCGGCTTCGTCGAGCAACAGATCGGCACGGGCTAGATGCAGCAGCGAAGGATTGCGCGCTTCTGCGGTCCGCCGCCATGCTTCAAACATTTTGCCATTGACGATATCGGCGGGGATGCGTTGGTCGAAAAAATTCCACAGCGCCAGCTCGTCGGCAACCATGTCGCTGCGCCGAGCTTTGTCGCGCATGTATTGCACTTCGTCGTGTAGCCGCTGGTTGTGGTCGAGGAAAGCCGCCTTGGCGGCGTATTCGTGGCGGACCAGTGCATGGGTGATAAATAATTCGCGGCACAGTTCAGGATCAAACGCCGAGTAGGCGACTCGACGATCTTTGACGATGGGCAAGCCGTACAACGTGACTTGTTCTTTGGCCACCACCTGCGCCGCTTTCAACTCCCAATGCGGATCGCCGTGGCTACGTTTGCACAACGGCCCAGCCGCAGCTTCCAGCCAGGTTGGGTCGATTTTCGCGACGGTGCGCGCGAACAGTTGTGAGGTTTCGACCAGTTCAGCCGCCATCACCCACGGTGGTGGTTTGCGGCCCAAGCTCGATGACGGATGGATCTGAAACCGAGTTTGCCGAGCCCCGACGTAGATGCGGGTTTCTTGGTTCCACATGCCAATTTTACTGAGCAAACCCGGCAGCAAAGCGCGGTGAATTTGTTCGCTGGTTGCAGCCGTGTTGTTGGGCGCAAAATCAAGTTCGCGCATGACCCGCACGAGTTGCGCGTGGGTATCCTCCCATTCGCGCATGCGATTGTAGTTCAGAAAGTTGTCGCGGCACAGTTTGTACAGCTGCGACCGCGAGCTGCGGGCGCGCGCCTCTTGCCAAAACGCCCACAGCTTGAGGTAGCTTGCAAAATCGCTGCCTTCGTCTTTGAATTTTTGCTGGGCTTGGTCGGCGCGTTGTTGCGCTGCGTGTGGTCGATCGCGTGGGTCTTGTAGCCCGAGCACTGCTGCGATGGTCACTACTTCGCGCAACGCGTTTTCGTCGCGACCGCCCAGGATCATCCGGCCCAAGCGCGGGTCAACCGGCAGCCGGCCGAGTTGTTCGCCGAGCAAGGTTAGCGAGCCGTCGTCGGAGATCGCCCCCAGCTCTTCGAGCACGCGGTAGCCTTCGTCGATGGCGCGTTTGTGCGGTGGGTCGAGAAACGGGAAGCTTGCGATATCACCGAGGCGCAGGGCCTTCATGCGCAGGATCACACCGGCGAGGCCGACGCGGTTGATCTCGGGATCGGTGTGGGTTGGGCGCGTGGCGTAATCTTGCTCGTCGAATAACCGGAAGCAAATGCCATTGGCAGTGCGGCCGCAGCGGCCTTTGCGTTGATCGGCGCTGGCTTGCGACACAGGTTCGACGAGTAGTTGCGTCACACCGGTCCGCACGTTGTAACGATTGACGCGGGCCACGCCTGGATCCACGACGTAGACGATGCCTGGAATCGTTAGCGAGGTTTCCGCTACGTTGGTGGCCAATACGACGCGGCGTTGCGGCGACGATTGAAATACCCGTTGCTGTTCGGCCGGGGACAACCGGGCGTACAGCGGCAAGATCACGGTGTGCGGCAGCGCGCGTTGTTCCAGCTCGGCGACGGTTTCGCGAATTTCGCGCTCGCCCGGCAGAAAAACCAAGACATCGTTGTGGGGGTCGAGTTCGGTAATTTCGTTGACGGTATTGGCAACTGCGTCGGCCAGGTCGGTTTCGTCTTCGCGTGGGGGCCGGTACAAAATATCTACCGGGAAGGTGCGGCCGGAAACTTCGATCACGGGCGCACCGTCGAAGAATTTGGAAAATCGCGCAGTCTCCAGCGTGGCCGAGCTGATGATAACGCGTAGCTCAGGCCGGCGTGGCGTCAACTGCTTGAGAAAGCCAAGCAAAAAATCGATGTTCAAGCTGCGCTCGTGGGCTTCGTCGACGATGATCGTTGAGTAGGCACGCAGCATCGGATCACTTTGGATCTCGGCGAGCAGCATGCCATCGGTCATGAATTTAATATGCGAGCCTTTGCGTACCTTGTCGGAAAAACGGACCTTAAATCCGACGACATCGCCGATTTCGGTCTGCAATTCTTCGGCGACCCGGCCGGCCACGCTGGTGGCTGCAATGCGGCGCGGCTGGGTGCAGCCAATGTAGCCGTTGGCCGACCGGCCCATCGCCAAACAGATTTTCGGCAGCTGGGTGGTTTTACCCGATCCGGTCTCGCCAGCCACGATGATTACGCGATGCTCATTGATCGCATTGGCAATATCGATGACCCGCGCGGTAATTGGCAGGTTTTCGGGGAACGTCACGCGATCGCTCAGCGTGATCCCGGGCCGCAGCACGCTCGGCGGCAATGTTGGAACGGTGGACATCGTCGGCGGGCTGTGAGTAGCACCTTGGCTGTACGATGTCACCCACGTGTGCTGCGAGCGATTCCCGGTGGAACGAAGCGGCCAGCTCGACATGCAGGGCTTGCCCGTTGTGTTGGTTCGTGCTGCCGCGCAGATTGTTGACTCTTGAACTTCCACGCCTGGGCACAAACGGCTACCTCAAGACCATGATCAGAATGCCGGCTAGGTTGGGCGGTGTGGTTGTTGCCACCGCAGTATGTTTGATCTTGCACGTTGGTCCCAGCACTGCGGAGCCGGTGGCTCCGGGCTCGCGGGTTGTGGTGCGGCAGGACCAAGTGTTGTTCGCGACCAAGGATGAAGCCACGCGTTCAACGGTGGGAGTGGCCCGGCCAGGCAATCAAACGATGAGCCTGGAGGTCGTTGCCGACTATGGCGATGTCGTTGAAGTTCGCACTGAAGGTAGCAAAAATGAATG
>JAGPDK010000360.1 GCA_018057605.1 Kofleriaceae bacterium
GCTTTATATGTCCGCGCCTTGCAGCGTGCGACCAATGCCACCATCGATGACGTCCCGGCCGATCGCCGTGGGGAGAGCCGCTAGTCATGAGCGCTTCAAATAAATCACTACATCCCGACGAAAAGGTGAAGGCTGGCGCATTTGGTGGCAGCGTCGCCAAAGTTGGCGTTGGGTTGGCCTTGGTATTTGGTGTCCTGTCGGTCGTGTTGGGCAAAGGCAATGGCGACAATTGGCGCCGGTTCTTTCACGCCTACGTCATCGGCTGGTCGTTCGTGGCGTCGTTGGCGATTGGCGCATTGTTCTTCGTCTTGATTCACCATTTGGTGCGCGCCCGTTGGAGCACCTCAACGCGGCGGTTGGCGGAAGCCATGACCGGGGCCTTCCCGATTATCTTTCTCGCTGGCCTGGCTTTCATCATTCCCGTTGCCGCTGGTTACAAAGATTTGTTCTACTGGACGTCGGTGGACGCTCACAATCATGAGCTGAATCATCACCTCGCAGCAAAACTCGGCTGGCTCGACCCAACCTTGTTTGCCGTTCGTTACGCCATCTACGGCGTGGTTTACATTGGGCTGTCGCGTTACTTCGTCGGCAAATCGCGTAAACAAGACGAAACTGGCGACCCTAAAATCTCCGAAACCCTGCGCATCGCATCGGGGCCGGCGATCATCGCCTACGCGCTCACCACCATCTTCTTGTCGTTCGACGTCATCATGTCGTTCGCACCGAAGTGGTATTCGACGATCGTCCCAGTGAATTTTTTCGGTGGCGCGATGATTGCTGCGTTCGGATTTCTCATTCTGTTCGGCATGGTCGTGCAACGCTCAGGTCGATTGACGCGCTCGATCACCACGGAGCACTACCATGACCTGGGCAAGTGGCTGTTTGCCTGGACGTTCTTCTGGGCCTACACCGCGTTCTCGCAGTTCATGCTGATCTGGTACGCCAACATGCCAGAAGAAACCGTATTCTACAAATACCGCATGTTCACCGAGTGGCAGCCCTGGACCATCGCGTTGATGTTTGGTCATTGGGCATTCCCGTTCGTATTCTTGCTGTCGCGCTGGACCAAACGCATTGGGCCAACCTTGGCGTTCTTCGCGGTGTGGCAACTGGTGTTCCACTGGGTCGATTTGTACTGGAACATCATGCCGAACTACACGTGGAGTCCAACGTTCCTCGAAAACGGCAAGAAGTTTGTGGAAGGTCCACTCGCTGGCAATTTGCATCAGTATCAAATTGGCTTCACACCGGTTGATGTCACGATTTGGATTGCGCTGTTTGGCGTATTCCTCATCGGCCTGGGCAAAGCGCTGCATGGCAACTTAATCCCTGTCAAAGACCCAACGCTGCCTGCCAGCTTGGCCTTCGAAAACTACTAGAGGCAAAGGAATTTTATGTCCGGTGCTCCACGCAATTCTGACAAGCTCAATACTCTGGCGATCGCAACCGTAGGCGTCTGTGCGTCGGCGTTGGTCTATGTGTCCATCGTGTTGCTGCAGGCCTACTACGCCAATGATTCGGCGGACATTCAAACCATGGCCGATTATGGCGGCCAAGATTCACAGACCTTGTCGCTCAAGTCCGCGCAACTGAACAATATCTCCGAATATGTAAACAAGATGGGCACGCCGGATAATCCGAAGAGCTCGCATCAAGTGCCGATTGCGCACGCGATGGAACTCGTTGCTGCGGATGCCAAAAGAGACGCGGCCAATTTGGTGCCTGGCATTGATCCGGCAACCAAAAAGCCTACGGTTGCGCCGATTTTTGGGCGTCCGAAACTGCTTGGTACGGCGCCTGCCGTCCCTGCGGCACCAGCGACGCCACCAGCGACGGCACCAGCGACGGCACCGGCAGCACCAACCGCGCCAGGTAATGGTCGCTAACTCACCATATGTGCGCTGTGGATTGTTGGCAGTGATACTGCTGACGGCCTCTACGCACGCGTTCGCTGGGCAACCTGGCAGCGGCAGCAACGATGTGAACTCGGAAAATTTTGTGCCACCGCCACCGCCGACCTACAAGGCCAACGGCGTGACGGTGGACGAAAAGCTCGGCGCGCAGTTGCCGCTTGATGCTTCGTTTCGCGACCAAACCGGAGCAGTTGTTACCTTGGGTCAGGTGCTCGCCGGCGATTTGCCGACGATTTTGACCTTCAACTACACCGATTGCCCGATGCTATGCAGTCAGCAGCTCAACGGGCTGTTCGCCGCAATGCCGGTAGCAGCCGAACCTCGCGCCTTAACTGCAACGCAAGCTGTGATCGTCGGCGCTGATGATGCCTCCAAGACCGTTGCCTTTGCCGCCGGTCAGCAATACCGCATCGTCACGTTAGTGCTTGAACCGCGCCAGACCTTGGCCAAAACCAACGACACGCGGGACAAGTACATAGCGCGCTTGCCCCAAGGGTTGCAGGCAAATGCTCGCAACGGCTGGACGTTTTTGACTGCGGTGGATCCTGAATCGGCCGATTTTGCTGACGGCGCGGGCGGGGATGCGGCAATAAAGCGCGTTGCTGATGCCGTCGGATTTCGGTACGTATACGTCAAAGCGCGAGCTGAGTGGGCGCACCCAGCCGCGCTGATTTTTGTATCTGCAAAGGGCACCGTGACTCGTTACGTGTACGGCAATCAATTTACCGATGATGTACTGCGCGAGTCGATCCTCGGCGCGGGCGTGAATAATCCTGCGACGGCGGTGGGATTCATGAATCGCTGTTACCACTACGATCCTGATGCCAATAATTATTCACGCGCAGGCGTAACTGCGTTGCGCTTGGGTGCCATAGGTTTTTTGGTGCTCATGCTTTCTGCCTTCGGTTTGTGGCATGTCCTGCGCCGCAATCGTGAACCTGGAGTGATTCGGCCATGAGTAAATTTATCCGAAATGTAACGTTTGCGCTTGGCGCGTTCGGCGCGCTGGGTTTGACGTTAACGACGGCAACGTCGTTAGCTCAGCCTGCGGCAACCGCGGAAGTCGCACCAGCTGCAGCGGCCCCTGTCGCAGCGGCACCAACCGCACCGGCGCCTCCCAAAATGTGGTTTGACACCCTCGCAGAGCAACCGTGGGAGACCTCGAGCAACTTCTGGATGCCCAAGGCAGTGAACAAAGCCGCCAATAGTTCCGACGTGATGTTTTACGCGGTGCTTGGGTTATCGTTCTTTTTCTTCTTTGCGATTTCTGCAGCGGTCATTGGCATGGTGATCAAATATCGCCATCGTCCGGGCCACAAGGCCATGCCATCGTCGGCGCATAGCGATGCAATGGAAATCACCTGGACGGTCATCCCTACCATCATCTGTGTGTTTCTGTTCATTTACGGCTGGCGCAGCTATCTGACGCTGAACACCGGGCCGACCAAAGCGGTGGAAGTCCAAGTCCAAGCCTGGCGCTGGCAATGGGAATTCAAACACGCCAACGGCGTTTTCGATGAAAACCTGCATGTGCCGGTCAACACCGACGTGCGCTTGGTGATGACGGCACGCGACGTGCTGCACAGCTTTTTCATTCCGGTCATGCGGATCAAACAAGACTTAATCCCGCGTCGTTATACCTACGCCTGGTTTCACGCCACCAAGCCGGGCGTCTACCGCTTGTACTGCACCGAGTATTGCGGTCAAGGCCATTCGCAGATGAGCAAGCGCGTCATTGTGCACGAACCTGGTGGTTACGAGCGTTACCTAGCCGACAAATCAGCTTTGCAAAACAGTTTATCGGGCGCCGCACTGGGCAAACAACTGTACAGCGCCAAAGGCTGTATCGGTTGTCACTCCTTGGACGGGACCAACGGCGCTGGCCCGACCTGGAAGGCTATGTTCGGTCATGACGTCGACCTCGCCGACGGCACCAAAGTACCAGTCGATGAAACCTACCTGCGCACAGCGATTTTGGCACCAGCAAAGCAAATCGTGAAAGGGTTTGCGCCGAGCATGCCGTCGTACGAAGGTCAGCTTACCGAGAAAGAAATTTCGGGGCTGATCGAGTACATGAAGGAACTCAAGTAGTTCGCGAATAACAGCTATCGACTCGTAACTAACGCCACCTCTTCAAGCCACGTCATCGAGGCAAGCCATGTCAAGTACCACCGCAACTCCGGGCCGCGAGCCCAATTTTTACCAAGCCAAAAAAGGCCTCAAGAACTGGCTGTACACGGTCGATCATAAACGCATCGGCATGATGTATTTAGTGGCGATCTTGGGCGCTTTGTTGCTTGGCGGTTTTTTTGCGCTGCTGGTTCGCATTGAATTGTTTTCGCCAGGTCAACAACTCGTCGGCAAAGATCGCTACAACGAATTTTTCACGTTGCACGGCGCGGTGATGGTGTTTCTGGTCATCGTGCCAGGCATTCCGGCCGCACTCGGCAACATGATCTTGCCCATTCAGCTCGGCGCCCCCGACGTTGCCTTCCCTAAGCTCAACATGGCGAGCTTCTATCTTTGGTGTATCGGCGCGACCTTGATGGTTTACTCGATTGCCAACGGTGGCATTGATACCGGTTGGACGTTCTACACTCCTTACAGTCTCGACTCGGCTGGGTCGGTTTGGCCCGCTGTACTGGGCGTCTTCCTGCTCGGTTTCTCGTCGATTTTCACCGGCCTCAACTTCATTGTCACAGTCCACAAGTTTCGGCCACAAGGCATGGGTTGGTTTCAGATGCCGCTCAATGTGTGGGCGCTGTACTCAACGGCCATTGTGCAAGTGTTGGCAACGCCGGTGCTCGGCATCACCGTGCTGTTGCTGTTTGTTGAACGCACCATGCACATCGGTATCTTCGACCCAACGTTGGGCGGCGACCCGGTCTTGTTCCAGCACTTCTTTTGGTTCTACTCACACCCGGCCGTGTACATCATGATCATCCCAGCGATGGGCGTGATTTCGGAACTGATGACTACCTTCTCGCGCAAACCGATCTTCGGTTACCGTTTCATCGCGTACTCGTCGATCTCGCTCGCGTTGCTGTCATTCTTGGTTTGGGGCCACCACATGTTTGTGGCGGGTCAATCGCGCCTGGCGACGATGGTGTTCTCTGCGCTCACATTCAGTGTCGGTATTCCGTCGGCGATTAAGGTCTTTAACTGGGCCGCAACGCTCTACAAAGGCGACATTCGGCTCAAAGCGCCGATGTACTACGCTTTGTCGTTCTTGCTGCTGTTCACCATTGGCGGCTTGACGGGGCTGTTCCTTGGAATTCTGTCGGTCGACGTACACCTGCACGACACCTACTTTGTCGTGGCGCACTTTCACTACGTCATGATGGGCTCGACCCTCGTGGCCTTCTTGGGCGGCATCCACTACTGGTGGCCAAAGATGACGGGCCGCATGTACAACGAAGGCTTAGCCAAGTTGTGCGCGGTTGGCGTGTTCGTGGGCTTCAATCTCACGTTCTTGCCACAATTCGTGATGGGCTCGCGCGGCATGCCACGGCGCTACTGGGACTACGATCCTGAATTCACGCTGTTTCATCGGCTTTCGACCATCGGCGCGTTGATTCTCGGAATCGCCATCTTCATTCAAACCATCTACTTGGCGTTCTCGTTCAAGTCCGGCAAAAAAGCCGGGGACAATCCATGGGGCGGAACCACGTTGGAATGGCAAGCCGCAACGCCGCCAACAGAGTTCAACTTTGAAGTGCCGCCAACGCTCTACGAACTTTACAACTACGACGATCTTGAAGAACAACCTGACGGAAACTGGATTCGTAAAGAGGGCGCTTTGCCCGCTTCCGCTGCCAGCGGTCAACACTAAACCGGACGATAGAGCGTTATGAGTCAGCCAGACAAAGACAATCATGGGCCGGGGCACGACGCCCATGGCGATGGACATGGACACGGCAATCAGTCGCGTTTCATTCAGCATCACTACGATGATGCACAACACCAATTCGACGCGGGCAAGCTCGGCATCTGGCTGTTCTTGGTCCAAGAAGTGCTGTTTTTCTCGGCGCTGTTTGTGGTGTACATCTTGTACCGCAGCCACCGTCCAGAGATTTACTCGTACGCACATCACTACCTCGATGTGAAGATGGGCGCGATCAACACGGCAGTGCTGATCTTTTCGAGTCTAACCGCAGCGTGGGCGGTTCGGTGCGCCCAACTCAATCAGCGCAAGGGTTTAATCCTTACGTTGAGCGTAACGATCTTATGTGCCGTCGCTTTCTTGGGAATTAAGTACAATGAGTACTCACACAAAATCCATGAAGGGAGTTGTGAGGGCAGTAAGTTGACCAG
>JAGPDK010000361.1 GCA_018057605.1 Kofleriaceae bacterium
ATCGTCCGGCATCCGGACATCAATAAAGATCCCGAGCGGGGTTTCTTATGCGCGCGTAAAGATCAAAGATCCCGAGCGGGGTTTGTTATGCGCGCGTTGCGCGCGCGCTGGCAATCCGGAGGTTGCCAAAGATCCCGAGCGGGGTTTGCCAAAGATCCCAAAGATCCCGAGCGGGGTTTGTTATGCGCGCGTTGCGCGCGCGCTGGAAAGATCCCGAGCGGGGTTTGTTATGCGCGCGTTGCGCGCGCGCTGGCAATCCGGAGGTTGGCCGTTGCCGAAACTCGCGGTGGACGCGGATTTCGGAGCGAAATGCGGTGAAACCGGTGGCTAGCGCTGGGCTGATCGCGCGGAAAATTGGCCAAAAATGCGCGGCCGAAAATGCTAGCGCCGACGAGGCGGGCGCGATCGTCGGGCGGGTCGGCAGATTTTGCGGCGTGTCGCGACTATAGGTCGTGGTCGGCGAACTTGGTGGCGCGTTCCACAGGGACAGCGCGAGCGTCAGGCTTGACTAAATGCCGCAAGGCCCAGGTGCCGGACGGGAAGGCATGCGGCAACCCGGCGAGCCACGCAAGGCGAGCTTCGCGATGAGCGGCAACAAAGGCACGGTTGCGCGTGAGGGTTTCAATGCGCCGCCATTTGTCAGCGCACTTGACGCGCGGTGAAAGTTGCCGACGAAGCGCCGAGGAGGTCGGCGAATCAAACGGCGACTGCTGCAACACGGCGCGGCGGCCCAAGATGCGCTGGCCGGTGGCATTGCGGACCTGTCGGCAATCATCTTCGATGGTGGCAATCTGTACGCCGATCCGTTCAACGAACTCCTCAGGCGTGCCGACGCCAGCTTCGGTCGGCACCGTTAGCTTCAACTCCACCCGAGCAGGCATACGCTTGCGGAAAAAATGGCGTGGCCGGGTCGCAGTCAAGGCACGGTCGGCGCGCAACGCGCTCCAACTGTTGACGCCCGGCCACTGCGTCACTTCTTCAACGAGAAAATCCTTCACCGGATTTGTCAGCGTGTACACCACCGCGCGCTCGATATCCTCAGGCCCAACCAGTTCCACCGCCGATGGCCCACCACTGGCCCAGAAATTCTCCCAGCGGCCACGGTAACAATTTTGGCAACGCGCCAACAATGCATGAAAATAATGCACAAACTCCGGCAGCCGGCCATCACGATCCAACAGCGTGGTGTGGTGATGATTAGAAACCGCGCAGGTCGCGATGATCACAATGTTGAAACGGATCGCCGCCAAAATCAGGCAGTACAAATAATTGTTGTTGGTCTGCTCGTCGGGCCGCAGCAAAAACATGCGGTTCACACAGCGCCGCGTCAACGTGTAAAAGCGACCAGGCAAGATTTCGCGCGGTAAACTCATCCTTCGCTTATCTGCGATCTTTGGAAAATCACCGCAGAAAATCGTATTTGATTTTTGCCCGCCTAGTCTCCGACGGCATATTTGTCCGTCCGCCGGACGAAACCGGACAGCATGTCCGGCAGCCGGCCAAACCCGGACAGGGGGATTCGCGATTTCGCGTAGTTAGCGCTGGCATGCGGCGTGCTCTTGCTTTGCGGCGGAGGACGCTATGTCGAATCAAGAAAAGAAAAATAAGACGATCAGTGAAGCGATCAAGGTAATCCACAAACAATTTGGATCGGGCTCCATCATGCGGCTTGATGGCTCGCTGATCCAAGAAGTGGAAGTGATTCCTACGGGGTCCGTGGCGCTCGACGTCGCGTTAGGCATTGGCGGCTTGCCACGCGGGCGGATTGTTGAGATCTACGGTCCGGAATCATCGGGCAAAACCACGCTCACGTTGCATGCCATCGCCGAAGCGCAGAAGGCCGGCGGCGTGTGTGCGTTCATTGATGCCGAGCACGCGCTCGATACCGAATACGCTAAACGGTTGGGCGTGCAGCTCGACGATCTGTTGGTGTCGCAACCCGATTGCGGCGAGCAAGCCTTGGAAATCTGCGATACGTTGGTACGAACCGGGGCAATCGATCTGATCGTGATCGATTCAGTGGCTGCACTGACGCCGCGCGCCGAGATTGAAGGCGATATGGGTGATTCGCACATGGGCCTGCAAGCGCGGTTGATGAGCCAAGCGCTGCGTAAACTCACCGCGGTCATTTCGAAAACCAAAACCGTGGTGGTTTTCATTAACCAGTTGCGCCAAAAAATTGGCGTGATCTATGGCAACCCCGAAACTACGCCCGGCGGTAACGCGCTCAAGTTTTATTGTTCGGTACGCCTGGATATTCGGCGCAAAAAGGCAATCAAGCGCGGCGAAGAAACCATTGGGTCGGAGTGCAAAGTTAAAGTTGTCAAAAACAAATTGGCACCACCGTTTCGCGAAGCCGACTTTGATATTTTGTATGGTACCGGGGTCAATCGGCTCGGCGAATTGGTCGACACCGGCGAAAAACTCGGCTTGGTCGAGCGCGCCGGCACTTGGTACAGCTACGAAGGTGCCAAGATGGGGCAAGGTCGCGAAAAAGCCATGGCCCACCTCGAAGAACATCCGGCGTTACAGCTGCAGTTGCGCGCAGCATTGGTCAAACAGTCTAAGCTGCTGACCCAACCATTGCATGCCGCCGGAACCAACGGGGTGAGCAACGGTTCGCCCGGCTAGTGAGTTCTATGCCATCGTAACTTCAAGGAAATGCGGTTTCTTTCCGGGCACGTGTAAGCTGGTGGCAACGTGTGCGTTACTACGGCATGACTTTACGAGCCATCATTTTTCCTAGTTTGCTGACGCTTTCCGTTATGTCCGGCACAGCTTGTGGCGCCAGTCGGCCCATGGCGCGCTCACCGTCCGCCATGGCGTTTGATTCGCAAAGTAGTGGCGGCGGCGGTGGTGTGGCTTCCAAGAGCGCCGTCGCAACCGGATCGAATCCGGCACTGACTGCGATTCCGGAACAGCTGGTCATCGAAGGCACGCTGCGCGTTGAAGTCGATAAAATTGTCGATTTGGTCGATGCCTTGCGCCAGCAGGTTGAAAGCGCTGGCGGCCGGGTAGTTTTGGAAACGGTCAATGGCGCGGAGACTTCGTGGTACGCGGCACTCAAACTGCGAGTGCCTCCGAGCTCGGTGGATGCGGTTGTGAAGTGGTTAGGCGAGCGCGGCACCATCGTCGAAAAACGCATCACTGCAAATGATGTTTCGAAAGAGCTGTTCGACCAAGAACTGGAAATTGCGAATCAACAAGCTGCGCTTGATCGGTTGGCCAAATTGATGGACCAAGGTGGCCTATCGATGACCGACATTTTGTCAGTTGAAAAAGAAATGTCACGAATTCGTGGCCACATTGATGAACTTAAAGGTGCCACACGCTTCACCAAAGACCGCGTTGGGTTTGCAACGTTGGACGTTTTTCTGTCGCGAGCATCAGGCGCCGTGCATGTCGCCAAAGCCAAAGCATACCCAGGTGTGCGCATGACGATGCTGACGTTGCTAGGTGCCGGTAACCGTCAGCAAACCCGCTTCGGTGCCGGCCTGGTAATTCATCCGGTGTTGCGCAGCTTTTCCCTCGAAGTTGACATTTTTGCTTCCACCAAAGATCAGCCCGCAGATCAAGGCGCCCGTGCGGTGCTCGCGTCGATCGGTGGGGCTTTTTATTCTGACTATCTAGGCCGCGGCGAGCGCTCGTTGCTCAATCCGTACATTGGCTTTCGCGGTGGCTATGCCTACTTCGATGGCTCGCGTTTTTTGTCGCAGTTTGAAGCTGGTGTTGAATTATTGAAGACCAAGCACTTCATGGTGGATGCCAACGTCCGAGCTACGGCCATGGTTGGCAATAGCAGTGATCTCGCGGTGGTCTCGGGATTCGGTGCCGTAGCCGCATTTTGAGGCCGAGATTTTGCAACTGACAACTGGCCTGGCCTTACCTTTGCGTTGCTGAGATCTTTTCTCAAGTTCTTGCGTTACATCGAATTGCACATTTGAAATGGGAGTCATCATGCGTCGTCGATTTGTTGCTTTATCTCTCACCGCTAGCGCCGCGGTTGCTTCATTGGTGGCCGCCACGCCGCGTGCGGAAGCTTTCTGCGGATTTTACGTCGGTGGCGCGAAGGCCGAAATGTTCAACAACGCGACGCAAGTTGTGTTGATGCGACAAGGCACCACGACGGTGTTGTCGATGCAAAACAACTATCAAGGGCCGCCCGAAGGGTTTGCCTTGATCGTGCCGGTGCCGGTTGTGATTCACGAGAATCAAGTGAAAATCTTGCCGCGCGAGCTGTTTGATAAAGTCGACGCGTTAGGTGCGCCACGTTTGGTTGAGTATTGGGAGCAAGACCCGTGTCAGCCTCAATATGAAGAAGATCGCATGTTGCCATCGGTGTCGATGGAGAGCGGTGTCATGGCTGATGCCTCGGCGCCAGCCGACAAGTATCACGTCAAAATCGAAGCCAAATTCTCAGTTGGCGAGTACGACGTCGTTGTGCTGTCGGCTGGCGAGTCGACCGGGCTTGATCGTTGGCTGCGTGACAACAAATATCAAATTCCCAAAGGTGCGGAGCCGTTGCTGCGGCCGTACGTCGAGGCTGGTACCAAGTTTTTCGTCGCGAAGGTGAATCCCAAAAAGGTGACGTTTGCCAACGGCATGGCAACCCTTTCGCCGTTGCGGTTTCACTACGATAGCCCCGAATTTAACCTGCCAATTCGGCTTGGCTTAGCTAACTCGAAAGGCACGCAAGACTTAATCGTCAACATCTTGGCGCCGCAGCGTTATGAGGTTGCAAATTATCCCAATGTTGCAATTCCTACCAACATTGTGGTGCGCGAGCGCGTGCGTGCAAATTTTGCCGAATTTTACGCCGCCTTGTTTGACCAGACCGTGAGTAAAACTAAAGGCGCCGTAGTTACGGAGTATTCATGGGATGCTGGCAGTTGTGACCCATGTCCAGGGCCGACGCTCGACGGCACGGACTTGGCGACCTTGGGCGCGGATGTAATCGGTGCGACGTATGAAGAGGCGGATCCCTACAGCCTCACGTTGACTCGCTTGCATGCTCGTTATGGCAAAGAAGTGAAGGACGATTTGGTGTTCAAAGCTGTGCGCGCCATCGAAGGTGGGCGCGGCACGCCAGACGAAAAAGGCGCAATGAGTATGGTGGTCACGCACGATGCTGACGTAAACAATTTTCAAGGTCGTTACGTTATCTTGCATCCATGGACGGCCTCGATTACTTGTGAATCGCCACAACGCGGCCAGTGGGGCGGGCCGCCACCGCAACAACTTGCAGATCCGGCACTTGCGAACAGCGCACAGCCTAAAGCCGCGACGAATTTGGCGTTTGCACCGCGTGGCAAAATGAACCTGACCGAAGTCATTGCGGTTGATGTTCCGCAAGTAGACTTGCTCAGTGCTGGTACTGCGACGCCGATTCCGCGGCTGCGTAAAGGCCAGGGGTGTACGTGTAGTGCTACCGGTGCCGTCAGTGGCCTCGGCGGCGCTGCCGGTGGGGCCGGTCTTGCCTTGATGGTTTTAGTCGTGGCCGGTCGGCGCCGGCGCTGAAGTCGGACGTCTGAAGTCCTGCCGTACATTCGTGCGGTGGCCCGCACTGCGCGACGTGGGCCGAGGCGCTGGGCATGTTTGGATCTTGGTTTCGCGGTGGATTTGGTCCGCAACGTGACTATTGGCCGGCGCACAATCCTGCTCCGTAACAGGCTTACGGGACCGACGATGAGCGCGGCCTCCATCGTGGCGCATGTCGGGTGCACGACTTGTTGCTTGAACTCGGCATGGAACATCCGTGTAAGGCTCGACCAGCGCGGCGGGCGCATCCAAACGGGATCGATAGTGGCGAACTCGGTACCAATCACGTTAAAATGCCAACGATGAGGACATCAGCCCGAATACGCCTATGTGCGGTGGTCGGTATCGCGTTGAGCGTTACGGGGCCAGGCGCGTTGTCGGCCCAACCGGCTAGTTCGGATGCGCAGAAGCGTGCCGATGCCTTGTTCTCGCAAGGCCAGCGTTTTTTGAAAAACAAAGAATATGCGGTTGCCTGTGCCGCGTTTGAGCAAAGCCATAAGCTCGACCCTGCGATCGGCACGCAACTCAATCTTGCCCTTTGCTACGAACAGTGGGGGCATTTGGCTGCCGCGTATCAAGCCTTCGTCGATGCCGCACAAATGGCGGATGCCGCTAATGATGATCGCGGGCCCAAAGCGCTGGTGCGCGCGCAAGATTTGAAACCTAAGTTAGCGACGCTCAGCTTGAC
>JAGPDK010000362.1 GCA_018057605.1 Kofleriaceae bacterium
GTCGAGGGAACAGCCACAGCGCTAGCGCTGCGATCATGAAAGGGGCGGTAAAAGGCGCGAACCAGCGGGCCACGCGCCGACCCAGGCTGGGCGACGAAGCAACACCCTTGGGCGCGGGTCGGTCGCCGTACTCATTGAGGTGTTCAACTAGCGTAGTTTCGAGCCGCACCAACCATGCGCCACGTTCGGCGTCGGAATGGCCTGGATCTTCGAGCGCGCCGGGCCATTCGTCAACAAATAGCTGATCGAGTTTTCGGTCGGCCAACGATAACAAGAACAACCGATCTGCGACGCCGGCAGCCAACGCAACATCGTGCGTCACGACGATGGCAGAAATGCCCAACGCTCTAACTTGTTCACGAATCAGCCGCGCCAACAGGCGCACCCGCTGCGGGTCGAGCCCAACGGAAGGCTCGTCGAGAAACAGTAACTTACGCTGACTTGCGAGGACCCGGGCCACCGCAACTCGTTGCGCTTGGCCACCCGACAACTGCGTGACCGAGGTTCCCGGTGCGGCGAGCGCTGGGTCGAGCCCAACGCTGCGCAACCACGCCGCTGCGTCCATGGGTGTCGTGGTAGCTGTGGTGATGGCTTTACGAGCTGCGCCTGAGCTTTCAGCTTGATCCGCCGCGTCACTGTAACGCAACGCCAACTCGATGTTGTCTTTGATATCTAAGTGATCAAACAGCGCGCCACGCTGCGGCACCAAGCCGAGTTGATTGCGGTCGATATTGAGAATCTCCGACGAGACTTGGAAGCCAGCCTGGTCCATTTCGTCGCGTTCAAATAACACGCGAGCAAAGGTGGATTTGCCGGCACCCGAGCCACCGAGCAACACGATGACTTCACCTGGTTGCACCGTTAAATCGATACCATCGATGAGGATGCGACCATCGGGCAACGCAACCCGCAATTGTTGAACGTGTAAGGTGTGGCCGGTGCGCGGTGATGCAGCAGCTACCACGGCAGGTGCCAGTGCCTGGTCGGCGTCAGCCTCGGCAGCTTCCTTCGGATGTGGTGGCAACGCTGGCACCTCGGCACGTTATCATGCAGTAACTTGGTTCGCGAATGTCGCGCCAGCAGCGATCATCGCGATCGTGGCAGCGTCGATATTGGCGCCGCAACACACCACCACTACCCGCTGCCCGGCCAAGGTTTCACGCAAGACACATAGGCCGGCCAGACCCGCGGCACCCGCTGGTTCGACCAGGTTGTGCGTCGTGCGCCACGTGCTGCGCACCGCTTCGGCTAGTTGCGCTTCGGTAACGGTGACAAAGCCGGCCAGGCCGGCAGCCAAAGCCGGCCACGTCATATCGTAGGTCGAACGGGTCGCGAGTCCGTCGGCAATCGTTACCGCGCTAGCGCTGACCAAGCGTTGCCGGGCATGCCACGAATCGTGCGCCGCTGGAGCGCCGGCTGCTTGCACGCCATACACTTTGACATTAGGGCGCAACGCTTGCAGCACTACCAATGCACCGACTGCTTGCGAGCCGCCGCCGATTGCCAAGACGATAGCGTCAAACGCCGGCACCTGTTCGCAGATTTCGGCGGTCAGCGTTGCAGCACCAGCGATGATCATCGCATTGTTGGTCGAGTGCGCCAAGGTCATGCCGCGATCGGCGACCAGCGCGGCGGCCACTTGCACTGCAGCGTCGTAGTCATCGCCGGCTTCAACCAGCGTCGCGCCGTAACCTCGAATCGCTGCATTTTTCTCGGGATTATTACCGTGTGGCACGCAGATCGTGACAGGGATGCCGAGCTGCTGCCCGGCCCACGCCAGCCCCATGCCGTGATTGCCTCGGGTGGCAGCCACCACCCCGGCCGCCCGCTGTTGCGGTGCAAGCGTGGTCATAAACGACATGGCATTACGCGCTTTGAACGCGTTAGTCGGCAAATGATTGTCGTGTTTGACAAACACTTGAATGCCAGCACCAACTTCGGCGTCGAGCGTGGCGTAGGTTCGAGTTGGCGTCGCCGCCAGATGCGGAGCCAGCCGCGCCCGCGCTGCGGTCACCTCGGCCATGGTAATCGGAGCAGCGAGATCGGTCATGCGACAAAGCATGCCGTAACTACGCCACACAGGTGCGCTCGACGGCAAAAAATCTGCCGACGATTGCAGCCAAATCGCGAATCCAAGGCACTATCAGGCGGTGGAAGTCTTCCTATTACTCATGGGCCTGTGGTTCATGGTCGCCATGGCATTCGGCCTACGCCGAGCGCGGCCCGATGTCAGCGCAGCGCGCGGCATGCGCGCCCGTATCGATGCGGTGTACAGCCAACCGCACGAGTTCGCCAAAGTTGATCCAGCGGCGTTCCCCGATGCTGATTTGCGTTTTTACGATCGCGGCCGGCTCGAACTTGAAAAACTTGGGTATCGATTTCTGGCCGACGTCGAAGACATCACGATGACCGAAGCCTATCCGATGTCGCGCACCTTCATGCGGTTATTTTCCGACAGCGGCGGCTTGGTGCGGGCTGCGCTTTATCATGTGCAACCGCGCGGCATGGTTATTTCCATTTTGCAGTTGGTGCAAGTAGTGCCGCGGCATCTGCGCATCGTCGAACTTGTCACGGAGATTGACGGCAAATTTCTAGCCACGGCCAACACCCAAAATCTTGACCGGCTCGAACCGCCCAAAGAAGTGCTTACCGAGCGGCTGCCGCTGAGCGCTACTATCAACAGCGTGGTCGAGCACCATCAAGCCCGCATCACGGCGTGGCTCAAAGCTCATCCCGATCGCGTACCGCGTGCCGTGGTTGACTATGACGAAGTGATGGCGTCGATGGCGCGTAGTCATCTTGCCATGGCGCGGCATCGGCAAAAAGTTGGCGGCTTGTCGCGAGAAGAGCTCGAAAAGATCAAAGGCCGGCCGCTCACCGCGTACGAAGAACAGTTTCTACATGAATTACAAACCACGCCGTCCCCAGCCGGCAGCGCTGTCAACCAACCCAAAACCGACGACGAACCGGTTGCCGGTGACAGCAACAGTGACAGCGACGCCAGCAAGTTGAATTGAGCTAATCATGCGAGTTTTGCACACCTCCGATTGGCACCTCGGCCACACCCTCAAAGAAGTCAGCCGGGACTACGAACATCGCGCGTTTCTACAGTGGTTGCTCCGCACACTCGGCACCGAACAACCCGACCTCTTGTTGATCACCGGCGACGTGTTTGACACGGCCACGCCGCCCGCCAGCGCCGAACAAATGTGGTTCAGTTTTCTAGCGTCGGCGCGCCGGCAACAACCTTCGATGGCAATTGTGGTGATTGCCGGCAATCATGATTCACCGAGCCGGCTCGCTGCACCGGCACCGGTGTTGCGCGAACTCGACGTAACCATTGTAGCCACGGTACCGCGCGGTGCCGACCAACAGCCGCAGTGGCAGCAATTGGTGCTGCCAGTATGCGCAGGCCGCGCACTGGTGGCCGCCGTGCCGTTTCTACGGGCCCACGACCTAGCGCATTTTTCCGAGGAAGAATTGACCACCGGCCATCGCGATGTCAGCATGGCGTACCAACGCATAAACACCGCGGTGCGCGCCGTTCGACAGCCGCATCAGCCGCTGTTCGTGATGGGTCATTTGTATGCGGCAGGTGGAGTTGCTGATTCAAAAAGTGAACGCCCTATCGCCGTGGGTGGCCAAGACTGCGCGCCACCCAGCATGTTTCCCAAAGAAGCCGCGTACGTTGCGCTCGGCCATTTGCACCGCGGCCAACGCGTGTACGCCGACCATGTGCGCTACGCTGGCGCGCCCATCCCGCTAGCGATGGAAGAAGCAAACTATCAGCATCACGTGGTTGCGGTTGATATCGACGACACATCCCACAAAGCCACGATTCGACAGCTGTATATTCCGCGCACCGTCGACATCTTGCGGATTCCTAAACGTGGCGCAGCGCCCCTCGACGCCGTGCTGTTGGCGTTAAGGGCATTGCCAGCCGAAGTCGTGCGCGGGCCGGGCGATGCGCCGCCACCATTTCTCGAAGTCTGCGTAGAGCTCACCGGCCCAGAGCCAAAACTGCGCGCCAAAATCGAAGCCGGCGTCGCTGGCAAAAACGTACGGCTCATCCACATTGAGCGACGCACCGCGGGTACCGGCGCGGCCTTGCAAGCCACTGATGCGATGCGATCGCTTGAACAATTGACCCCACATGATGTTTTTGAACAACTGTGGCAACGCAGCTACGGTGGCGAACCCAGTGCTGAGATTCGCGCCGCCTTTACCGCGCTGTACGCCGAAGCGGCGGCCGCCACGCCGGCGATCGTCGATGAATCGCCGCCGGTGCCATTATGAAAATCTTAGCAATCCGCGGCAGCAATTTGGCATCGCTGGCCGGCGAGTTTGCTATCGAGCTTGGCGATGCGCCGCTGGCCAATGCCGGCGTATTTGCAATTATCGGCAATACCGGTGCAGGTAAATCGACGTTGCTTGATGCCATGTGCTTAGCGCTGTTCGATCGCATGCCGCGGTTAGCTTTGCGAAGCTCGGTGTTCATCGGCCGTTCCAACGACGAAGCCAACCAACTTGGCGACGCCGATGTGCGCGGCATTTTGCGTCGAGGCGCGCCAGCCGGCTTTGCTGAAGTCGACTTTGAAGGCGACGATCGCCGGCGCTATCGAGCGCGCTGGTCGGTGCGACGCGCGCGTGGCAAATCCGACGGCGCGTTGCAAGGCCAAGAGTTGTCGCTCACGGCACTCGATACCGGCGAAGTGCTTGGTGGCAAAAAGACCGAAACGCTAGTCGCGATTCGGCAACGCCTGGGATTGTCATTTGATCAATTTCGACGCTCGGTGTTGTTAGCGCAAGGTGATTTCGCGGCGTTTTTGCGCGCCGACAGCAAAGAGCGCAGCGAGCTACTTGAGCGCATGACGGGCACGCAAATCTATTCGACGATTTCAAAACTCGCGCACGCCAAAGCAAGTGATCACGTGCGCCAGCAACAAGCACTGCGGACCAGCGTAGCTGCGCTGGCTTGCCTCGACCAAGCGGCCCGAGCCGCGCTGCAAACTGGGTTCCAGCAAGCACAAGCTGCGCTCAGCGTCGGCCAACAACACGTTCAATCGCTGCAGACCTATATCGAGTGGCAACAACGCGATGCTCGGATGGATGCGCTACGTACCCAAAGTGCGCAACAGTTGGCCGTGGCGCAGGCCGCAAATGCAGCGGCAACGCCGCAACGTATGCAGTTGCAACTGCAACAAATGGCCGAGACCTATCGCCCAACCTGGCAGCAACTCAGCGACGCCGAATCGCGCAGGGCGGCGGCCAGCGCACGCATGGCTCAACGTGCACACCAAGTACAACAAACTGTCGCACAGCGTATGCAACAGACCATCGCAGCCAATGATGTCGACATCAAGCTAAACGAGCTGCGGCAGTTATTGCAGTTCGAAGTCGCGGCGTGTCGAGTCGACGCCGCCAGCTTCGCTACAGACCTTGGACAAGCCGGGCTAGCGTGTGCCGCGCTGCGTGCGCTGGATCATCGTCAACAGCTCACGGATGCATGGCCGCAGCTAGATGCCGGCCTGCCACGCGCTGCACAAAATCGCTCCGAGGTCACCGCGTTGCATGCGGGCTTACAAGCAAAAATCGCCGAACAACAACGCCTGAGCACCGAAGCCACTCTTGTAGCCACGCAACTCCAACACGCGGAGCACGCCGTCGAGCTGGCCAAGCGTGAGGCAGCGGCTTTTGACCAACGCCAGTCGATCTCCCCCGACGTCGGCCGACGCAACGAAGACTTGGCCCGTCGCCGCGTCATTGATCTGGAAACCCTCGAAGGCGTACGCACCGCGGCACTGGCGGCCGAAGCCAACTCGCTTGCGCAACACCGCAACGTCGCAGCCTTGCGAGACCAACAAGCTTTGCGTCAAATCGAACTTGCCGACGCACTGGCAGCCTGCAATCAAACTGGTGCAATGCTCGCCGAAGCTCAACGTGCGCTACAGAGTATGCGCGACGTTGCGAGCCTGGCCCACCACCGCGCAAACTTGATCAACGGCGAACCTTGCCCACTGTGCGGGGCGTGCACGCACCCGTGGGCCAAACGCGATGCAATCGACGACGCAATCGTGACGCAGCAGGGCCGTGTCGATCAATTGGCAACCCAGCAGCAAACGCAACAGGCACATCGCAACCAGCTCGACGCAATGCAGCGCGTGGCCCACGTGGAATCCCAACGGCTCATCAAACAGCTCGATGAACTGCAAGCCACCA
>JAGPDK010000363.1 GCA_018057605.1 Kofleriaceae bacterium
GGCCGATGTGCCAGCGCACGTAGTCGATGTCGGCATCTTCACTCACGCCGTCTTCCCAATACGGTCGCGTGTTGGCTTGCGCGTGTGCCGTGCCGGCCGCCAGCGTCATTGTGAGTAGCAGCGCTGCGCCCGCACCCACGCCCGGCGCCCAACGTGGTGCGCGACGCGCATGTTGCGCTGCGCCCGCAGTCATCCGCCGGTTGCGCCGACGCAGCCAACCCAGGCCAAGGAGCAGTAGGAGCAGGCCAGGCAACGTCAGCGCATGCCAGGCCAACGCGGCTACAACTGCTGGCAACATGACAATGCCGACGCTGATGCGCAGCAGCCACGAGCCCGCAACGTATTGGCCCAATGGCGCTAGGGTGGCGTAGTAGGCGCGCGTCAGCGCGCGGCCCCACGCGGTGCGGTTGAGTGTGTTGTCGCGAAAGCCGCGCAACGTTTGAGTGAGGGGCGAATCATTGCCGTAGGTTTGCGCCATCAAACAAAAGCCACCGTCGATTTTGCCACCACGATCGATCATGTCTTCCCAAAAATCCGTCACCGGTTTGGGCGTCAGGGTGCTGGTGAAATAGGTGCCGGTTGGATTGCCGAAGCGATCAACCGACAGCAGCACAACATTATATTCAACATCATTTTCGAGGCCTTCGATGCGCAGCGAGGTCGCGGTGGTTTCTGCTTGGCCACATACAAATGCTGGATCAAGATCGACCAAGCCTTGGGGTAACGCCGTGACGGCCGAGCTGCCGCCTTCGATGGCTTGTGGCGCCAGCGTGAGGTCCAACGCTAGGCCGCACAAGCCGCGGACGGTTTCATACTGTGCGTCATTCGACGGGGTTTCGAGTGCCGGGCTGCCATCGGTTTTGCTGCACAGCGCTTGGTAAAATTGCACATCGGCAATGCGTTGCACGGGTGCGGTCCAGTCGAGCTGAATAGCGTTTTCGGCACCGTTGGCAACAAAGTCGGTTGGCAGTGGCGGCCCTTGAGTATCGGTCTTCACCGTGGCATTGGGGAAATAATCGAACGCGCCGCTGGCATCGCCGTCGACCAACGCCCACACGATGCCATCGAGTTCACGCTCTTGGCAGGCGCCCCCGGTGGGGTTCATCAATTGGCCAATCGGCAACACCGGCAACGCTGGCGTGGTCGCGATGGTTTGAATGTCGGCGATGCCCGCAGCATCGACCCGCGAACACATGATGGGCCGTTGCACATCGCTGTCACATTGTGAACCCATCCAGATTTCGGCTGGTCGATTGACCAATTCCGTGCCTGGCACTAAACGCATTTGGTACGAAAAGTTTTGTTCTTTGCCGGCCTTGGACGTGCTGCACACACAATGCGCCATATTGAAATAGCGCTTGGTTGCAAGAATCTCCGGATCGACGCGCACTAAATCGCCGCCGTCCTGGTTGATCAGCAAGAACTCAAAATTAATCGTGGCGCCGCCGGGCAGCATGCCTTGGGCACTTGCTACGCCCGAGCCGAGCAAACCCGTGAGCAAAAAAAGGAGAGGCAGAAGCGCGCGTGGTCGCGGCAAGATCGAAAACAACATGTACGAGCCCTCGTGCAAGGGTGATGCCGAAGGAAATCCGTCGACGAGCTTAGCTAACACACCGATCACCAGGCTTCAACTTGTCGACACTCTGCCAGTTGGGCGAGCGAGGCAAAAATGCTTGCCAGAATGGCATTTCGAGCGATAGCCCGTGCGACGGGCCATGGTTGTTAGCAATGGCGGCCGTGGGTGGGGGTGGGTTGGATTGGAGAGGCTGTTTAAGTACATGTTATTTTTGAATATTGTTTTGATTTCGCAAATGCTCGGTAGTTTAGCAGTTGACAAAGAACGATGAAGTGACCAAAATACAAAAATAGTCACCGAGTGCAACGATGAGTTCCATCACCACTGAAAAACGCGAATCTATCTTGGTTCATGCGGCCAAAGCGTTTTGCAAGCTGGGGTTTCGCAAAACCTCGGTCGATGACATTGCACGCGCTGCGGGTGTCGCCAAAGGCACGGTGTATTTGGCGGCGCCGTCCAAAGAAGACCTGTTTTATCAGGTGGTCTATCGCGAAGTGCGCGACTGGCAAGCCCACTGCTTTCGCTTTGTTGATCCGCGCGAGGCGGCCGACCAGTTGTTGAAAACACTTGTCAACGAAGCTACCGCGTATGTCATCACGCGGCCAATCCTCGTCGATTTGTTATGTGGAAAACTCGGCGAATCAATGCCCAAATGGACTGCGCGGTTTGATGATTTACGTGCCATTGGCCGCGCCAATTTGATTGAAGTGCTACGGCTTGGCGTGCGGCAAGGGGTATTTCGCAGCACCCTTGATGTCGAAACGGTGGCCTCGTTGCTACAGGATTTTCAATTGGCGCCATGGGTGCTGCACGGCCCAGCGTCAACCGCGCAGATGCGGCAATCGGCCGAGGTTGGTGTCGACTTAATCCTCAACGGTTTGTGCAAACGTGACTAATCCAAGGCGGCCACTGCGCCAGCGATACGAAGGTTTTTGCGGCTACGAAATGACCATAAAACCAAAATGGTCACTTCGCTAACACAAGGAGAAGCTATGGAAACGAAAGACAAAATTCGCCTCGAAATTGGTAAACGCTTCACTCGTGATCTGCTGTCGTCGCCGTTGGGGCGGGCCTATGTGCTGACTCAAGCTGCAGTGGCCGAAGGTTCTGATGAAAGCGCGGTGTTTGACCGCTTGTTGCCGGTGGTTGATGATCCGCAGCTGCAAAAAGCGATCGCGACCCACAAAGCGGATGAGGAGCGGCATGCGTTGATGTTTGAAGAATGCGCGCGGCGTCAAGGCGTAGCACCGATCAGCATTCCTGAAGGCATGCAGTTGTTGCCGTTGATTCGCGAAGAAATCAGTAATTTTGATGCGCCGATCAAAACCCACGAAGACATCATGAACACCTACTTGGTGCTGCAAGTGATTGAAGAGCGCGCCATTGAGCAATTCACCATTTTGCACGATGTCATGAAAGATGTTGATCCTGCTAGCGCCGCTGTGATGGCTGAGATCATGGCCGATGAAGAGCGCCATCTAAAATACTGTGCGGCAATCACCAAACGCTACGCACCATCGCCTGCGTTGCTCGCCACACAACTACGCAGTTATCGCGACGCCGAAGCTCGCGCGTTTCGCCGCCAGCAACAACTCATTACCCAGCTACTGTTCACCATGCCGGTCATGCCCAACTACAAAATCTGGATCTGGCGCGCGGTCATGGATGCGACGCGGCCCCTCACCGAAAAAGCAATGCCGTACACCAAAGTCGGCCTCAAGGCGCGCGCACAACCGGCGTACGCGTAACGATTGTACAAGGGGCTTGCCCAATGCCTGTTACGTAAGTGTATCAGATCGAAACTCTTGAACTTTTCAGTTTACGCTGTAGCGCCCACTCGGACTTGCACCACTGCGCTCGGACCACCGCGCTTGAACATCGCACCGGTTGGCCCCGCGCTCCCAGCGTGCGCTGGGTTCGCTCCATGCTTGGCCCCGCGCCCCCAGCGTGCGCTGGGAGCGAGGACAGTTCGCCGTCTCGCCGCCGCGGCTTCGACATCGCGCATGCGTCAGCTTTTGAAGTCGAAGCGGTGCTCGACATCGCGCTTTGCAGTGGCTTCGATGGCGTCAACGATCGCGCGGCCAGTGCCCGGCAGGGCGGGTTGCGGCGATGACCACGGTGTTGGTGCGCGGTCGGTGAGGCCCGGTGTCCGTCGTCGGAGGGCCGTCGTGGTCCGAGTACGCAATCCATTCGCAAAAAGTTCGCGCGCTTGTTCTTGCGTGACCACCATTAGCAAAGTCCCTTGTATAATCAACAGTGCGCTGCTACTTGGCCAGTGCCGCAGCTGGAATCGGCAGTGGCAGCACCGGCACCGTTTGGTCGTACAGCCAGCTGTAGGTGAAGAATGTGCCGAGCACGCGTTTGGTATAATTGCGGGCTTGGTCGTCGACGATGCCTTCGATGAATTCGTCGGAAGCCCAGGTGCCGCGTACCTTGAGCATGCGCTTAACGCCGCCTTCGCCGGCATTGTAACTGGTTGGCACCAGCGGGATGTAGTTGTCCCAGTACTTGAACAAGTAGCCTAAAAAGCGTGACCCGATAATTACGTTTTTATCTGGGTCGCGCAGGGTGTCGCGAGTGACGTCAATGCCGGTGCCTTGGGCAAATCGTTTCGCCGTCGGAAAGATCATTTGGGTTAGGCCCACCGCGTTGGCGTAACTTTCCAACTGCGGGTCGAATGCACTTTCTTCGCGCACGATGGCAATTTGCATCGCCGGTGGCACGCCGTTGGTGGTGGCGTTGCTCAGCAGCAGCGGCCAAAACGCACGTGGATACGCAATGAGCCAACGGGCGCGGTTGGCGCCTACCGGCCAACTGCGACGGTATTCAAGTATGTGCCAACGAGTTGGCCAATGTGATGTGGCGTAGTTGCCAGCGCGATTAAACAGGTACGCCATGGCCCACAGTTTTTCGATCTGCTCAGGATCGTCGACGCGGGTTTTGTTTTTGGGTGCGGCCAGGCCGAGTTTGCCAAGTTCGGCACTGGCGGTGTCGCCTAGCCCTAACCGGACCAATTCCATCGCTCGGGCAAAGCCTGCGCTGCCCCACTCGACGCGCGGGGCAAAGGTAAACGCCGGTGCGTTGGGATCAAAGCCGTCGGGGGCTTTGGATATTGCGGTGATGATTGCCGCGTAATCTTTGGGCGCGGTTTCGCGCACGCGGTTAAGCGCTTGCATCGCGTAGTACGCGGCCGGGTACATCAGGATGGCTTCGCGCCACGACGCCACCGCAGCTTTGCGATCGCGCTTGGCGAGATAGGCGCGGCCCAGCCAGTATTGCGCTTGGCCTTCAGCGTAGTAGTTATCGTCGCGCGGCATGACGGCGATCTGATTTTTCCAAAAGCCAATCGCTTCGTCGTATTTCTTGTTTTTCCAGGCCCGAAAGCCCAGCCGCCACATCGCTTCGGCCCGCATGTCGCCGTCAGGAAACTTGGCCGGTAACGCGCCCAATACTTCGCGTACTTTGGCGTCGTTGTTGAGCACCGCCCATTCTTCGGCTTCACGTAGCATCGCATCATCGGCATAACTGTGGGTTGGGTCGATTGCTTGTGCTGCTTGGTAGTGCTCGATCGAAATGTCGTGTTGCTTTTCAAAGCTGTACGACCGCCCCGCTTGGTAGTTACTTTTGATCTCCAGATCTTTGTCGCCAGCGTCGTGACACGCGGTCACCGCGATATCAAACATCACTTTGGCGGCCTTGCGATCGCGAGCCTTGAACCGGCTTTGGCCGCGATGATACGCAGCGGTACATTTTTGCGCAGCGGTGGCGCCTGGCATCGCGAATGCGATGTCAAATGCCGCTTCGGATTCGGGATTGCGCATCGAATCAAATAGCTCTTTGGCCTTTTGTAGCTGTTCGTCGACGGTATAGTTGCCAATCTTGGCGGCGATATCGCTGGGCAGCGTGAGTTGCAGTTGGCTCAATCGCGCAACCGCTTTGGGTGCCCAGCTCGAAAGTGGCTCTTCGATATCGATCGCTCGATAGTTGCTGACCAGCTCGACTTGTAGTGCTGGCGTCGGCGGTGCACCCGCAGCGCTGGTGTGGGCATCAAGAGCTTCGGCTAAACGATAGCGGGCTTCGGCGCGGCGTGCGCCGTTGGGGCGGCGCGTCAAATAATCGCGATAATGATTGGCCGTGGCGATGTAGTCTTTGCCACTGCGCAACATGTCGCCGACCAGCAGCTCAGCATCTGCGCCATGCACGCTATCGGCTCGCACGCTGCGCGCCACGGCAATCGCGCTGGCATCATGCGCAAAGTACAGCGAACGCGCACGATGGTAGGCGATGTAGTCCGATAACATCGGCAACAACGGCGCCACCGTGGCGTATGTGGTCGCGGCCACCGCCCATTGTTTGGTTTGCTCTTGGCCTACCGCAAGCAACAGCGTCAAACGCGTTCGATCATCGCTGGGCCCAGCCGGTAGTGCTGCCAATGCGGCTTGCAGCAACGGCAACGCTTCGGCCCATTTGTCGAAGCTGATAGCTTTCGCTGCCTCGCCGGCGGGCCCGGGCTTGCCACCAAAGTATGGCATCGCCATGTCAGTGGTCAGCGGCGCCGGTGCTACCGGGGCAGGTGGTGGCGCGGTCGTCGCCGGCGCAACCGCCGCGTCGTTTGCTGCTGTGGCCGTCGGTGCGGTAG
>JAGPDK010000364.1 GCA_018057605.1 Kofleriaceae bacterium
CCTTCTTAATCGCGGTTCCAACCGTGGGGGCTTATGCATTGGTGCAACTTTCGCTTAAACGCGCCGAATCGACGCTGGTTGCGGCCTACATTTATCTGCAGCCGGTTTTTGTAACCTTTGGTGCGATGGCCCGGTTACATGAACATCCCTCCTCGCGCGTGTTGCTTGCGGCGCCGGTAGTTTTCATTGGGGTATTTTTAGCGTCGCAAGCTCCGGTGCGGAAGATTGTGCCCGACGAAGATCCTTCGCTCGCAGCCCCGCGCACTATTCGGTAAACAGCACGGTGCCTTTGCGCACCACCCTCGTGATGTAGCGCGCGTCGATCTCAGCGGAAATGACCTCTTTGATTTTCGATGCTCAACATAAGTGATTGCAGCTGGATGGAGTCCGGTTGTTTAGCTAAGGCCGGTAACAGCCGCAGCGCTGCGCGCCAAGCCCAACACCATCGCTGCGGCACTGCCTTCACCATTGCCGAGGGCGGTTGCGAACACCGGCGTTACACCTAAAAACTGTACGAGGGCCGGACCTGCACCACGGCCGGGATGGGCTGCGATAAAACTGCCGACGCACGTCGGCGCCAGCAAGGTCGCGATTGCTGCAGCGGCGAGGGTGGCATTATCGTCGAGGATTACCGGCACATTGAGCGAAGCGCATGCCAGCAACATGCCGACCAACACGGCGGTATCGCGACCACCAAAATGAGCGAGTAGTTCAAGCGGTTGAGGATGGTGCAGCGCGAGTTGTGCTGCGGCACCGAGCTGTACAAAACTCCGCAGATCGTCGTCGCGGGTGGCTAACGGTAGTGCTTCGCCCATCAGCGCGCCGGCGATTGCTGCGCAAGCTTCGGCCTGGCCCAGCCCGAGGGTCCCAACACCAAGGACATCGCAGCCGGCGTCTTTGAGCGAAAGCGCTAAGGCAATTCCCGCGTCAATGGCAAGCAAGATGTCGATGCGGGTGAGCGCTGCAGTTTCGAGAGTAAACGCACCGGTCGGGCCGGCTGCTAAAGCAACGACGGCAGCGTCGGCGCGTGGGGCCCTCGCCATGCCGGCGTTGATCACTACCATGCTGGCGCCAGCGTTACGTGCCAGGTGACAGACCGCGGCGTTGCCTTCGGCAAGTGCAGCAACAGCGATGGTGGTTGGATGTTGTGCGCCAAAATCGACGCCCGGGTCGGCGATGCCATGATCGGCTGCAACCACTACCAGCATCGGACATATGGTGCGCAGCCGCGCGCTATGTTGCGCGGCCGCCAGCGCAATGCCCAAGGCTTCAAGATGCGGCAAGTTGCTGGCCGCGAGTCGCAGCCGCGCGCCTTCGGCATGGGCCGCACTGGCTGGTGAGATCGCGGCGATGACGTGATCAAGAACCGCGGTGCTCATTTATCGACCCCACAGGCCAGCGCGCCATTTTTGTCCAACCAAGATGAAGATGAAGAAAGGCCCACCGAGCACTGCAGTGACTGCACCCGCTGGTAATTGCGCGGGCGCTGCGACCATGCGGGCCAACGAATCACACAGCAGCAAAAGCGCGGCGCCACCGAGCGCCGAAGCTGGAACTAATAACCTATGATCCGGGCCGATCGTGCCGCGAATCGCGTGTGGAACGATCAATCCAACAAAACCGATCGGACCTGCTACCGCGATGCTAACGCCGACGAGCAATGACGCCACGATAAACACGATCGATTGGGTGCGTGCCACGGCTACACCGAGTGATGCTGCAGTTTCTTCGCCTGCAGCCAACGCATTAAGCTCGCGACTACAGCCGATCAATGTCGCAACACCGACGAGGATGGGCGCTGCGGCCCAGCCCACGGTTGACATGCGCATCGACTCCAGGCCGCCCATCATCCATCGCAACATTCGGCTCACTTCGGAAAAATCTGAAGTGTATTGGATCAACACCGACGCCGCCGAGCAAAACATCGACACCGTGACGCCGGCGAGCACCAAGGTGGCCGCAGGCAATTGTCGGTCGGTGCGCGCTAAGCGCCACACCACGAGCAAGGTTGTGCCAGCACCGAGCAGCGCCGCCAACCCAACGCCAGCTGAGCCCAGCCAGGTTTCAACGCCGATGCGAATGGCGATCACGGCCGCGAGGGCTGAGCCTGAAGAAATTCCCAAGGTGAAGGGTTCGGCTAACGGATTGCGCAAGATCGCTTGCAGGCCAGCGCCCGAAGTTCCCAGTGCGGCACCGACGAGCAAACACGCCAAGACCCGCGGAATGCGAACCCACAAAATCGCGTATTCAGTAGATGTCGAGTCAAACGCCGACGATGACAACAGCGTTAGATGCCGACCGTTGCCGTCGGTGGAGACGCCTAACAAAGGCGCAAGCAAGGCCAGCGCGGCCAAGGCCAAGGTGGCAATGCCCAACACGGAGATCAAGCGCCGCGCCGTCAGGCGTTTGGGATTGGCCGACGAAACAAACCCGCTCATGCGGGCACTGCGAAAGGTTGGCCCGATGGCAACGCGCCGACATGAATCGTTAGGCCGAAGGCCTTACTTACGGCCGCACTGCGCAACACGCCGGCTGGTTCACCCTGTGCAACCAGGGCACCGGCATCGAGCGCCCAGACTTCGGTGGCGTAGCGCAGCGCTAAATCGACATCGTGGGTTACCAACAGTGCGATTGCGCCTTGATCACATTGTTCGCGGACTAATTGCATAATCGCGCGAGCATGGGTTGGGTCGATCGCGGCGGTCGGCTCGTCGAGCAGCAGGCAGGTGGCGGCTTGGCATAGCGCTTGGGCCAACAGCACTCGGCGTGCTTCGCCACCGGACAGTTGGTCAAAGCGGCGCGTTGCCAAGTGCGTGACGTCGCACCGCGCCATGGCTTCGTGCGCTGCGCGCAGGTCAGCGTCGTCTGCAAAACCGACGCCACGTTGATGCGCGTATCGTCCCAAGAGCACCACTTCTTCGACGGAAAAACCAAAGGCGAGATCGGTGTGTTGCGGCAGGTAACATAAATGCCGCGCCAAGGAACGGCGGGCTGCGCCAAACGGTGATCGACCGAGCACGTTGATATCGCCGGCGGCTACCGGAATCAACCCTGCAATGCTGCGCAACAACGTGCTTTTGCCGGACCCGTTGGGGCCGATGATGGCAATCAAGCTGCCATCGGCCACCGAGGCTGAAATGTCGGCGATAATCGTGCGGCCCGATAATTTTACAGCAACGTTGCGCAGCACAATCATGGGCCCGGCCGCGGGCGGCTGGATCGTTGAAGGTGAGAGCGGCAAAGACATCGCTTGCGTGGGTACCATGGTTGCGGTGCCAGTGCTACGCGCTATTCGTCGTCGGAAGTGTCGGCGGTTGTGTCGCCGGCATCGGTGTCGCCAAACCAACTTGCGAGGGCAGTGTGTAGCGTTCGCGCGGTTGTTGCGCCTAATGTGATCGACGCATGGCGCTTGTACATGCCTCGGACCTTGGCGAATCTGATCAATACCGCATGGGCGGCCCGCCACTGGCCATCGCGGTCGCGTTTTTGCACGTGCAGCAGCACCGTGGCCCACGCGCCGCGCTCAATCACCTGTCGTGCCAATGTCCGTTGCACAATTTCCCCGTCAACTTCGATATCGAGCGTGACCTCGTCGAGATCGGCGAGCAGCGCCGCCATGGTTAGCCGGTAACGACGCGGGTGGTTTCGCCAACCGCGAACAATTCAAGTTCCATGAGGTGCTGTGGGCGATATTCCATCACGCGGATGACGCGGGCCCGGGCCTCAAAGCGATCATGGCCGCGTTCGATGCGGAGCATTAATTCTTCGCCGATATCGAACAAATAGGCGCACCGCACGGCCACCGTATCGCCGCTGAGTTCTTCAATCGTGAATAATTCAGCACCTTGGGTGCCGCTGTCATCAAGCACAAACGCGCGTGGGCCAGGTGCCGGTGGGGGAATGGTGGCGGGGCGTGCCATGTCAACACCATAACAAACCCAGTTAGCTGTGCGAAGGCTGGCCGAGGCCTTTCGCTGCGGCCCGGCACGCGGTACCTTCGACGCGATCGATGTCGAGCGATATACCTCCAGTTCCAGCCCCGGTATTCCGTCCTGTTGAAAAACAGCGCGTCGCTGAGGAAATCTCGGAACAATTGCGCCGCATGATCTTGAGTGGTGAATATCCGCCGGGCAGTAAATTGCCTCCGGAGCGTGAACTCGCCAAAACGTTGGGTGTCAACCGCGCATCGTTGCGTGAGTCACTAAAAAAATTGGAGCATCTCGGGTTGGTTCGGATTCGCCAAGGTGATGGCACGCGGGTCCGAAATTTCATGGAAACCGGTGGCATTGAGTTGGTCCAACATCTGTTGCCGTTGGCCAGCGGTCGGCCCGAGTTCATTCGTGATTTGCTCGAGTTCCGTCGAATTTTTGGCCGCGAGATTGCGCGGTTGGGCGCCGCCCGGGTCGCCTTACCAGGTGGCGCGCAAACCGTGGCCAAACTCCGGGTGTTGGTCGAGCGTGGCATCGCGACGACGTCGGCCGATGAGTTGTTTGAGATCGATTTTGATTTTTATGTGGTGTTGGCGCAGCTCACCAGCAATCAAGTGATGGTGTTGCTGATCAATACCGTGCGCGACGCGGTGAAGCCG
Organism: Kofleriaceae bacterium; assembly: GCA_018057605.1. Taxonomy (GTDB): domain Bacteria; phylum Myxococcota_A; class Polyangia; order Haliangiales; family Haliangiaceae; genus JABFXX01. Next base: position 4,589 of record JAGPDK010000364.1, read on the forward strand.
TATTTCGCGCTGCTTGCAAACCTGGCTGGGCCGCAAGAACAAGTGCGGGCCCACCAGCGTGAGTTGCTGCATGCGGTAACGGCAGGTGATGCCGTCGGGGCGGCCCGGATCGCCGACGACTATCTAAAAATGGGCGCTCAGCTTGCGGCTCGCGCCAGCGGTCGGGTGGATTTCGCGCCGCTGCCGACCGAGTAACTGTACGCAGGAGTTGTGCCATGGCCGAAATTTCCATACAGGAAGTCAATGAACTGGCGATGTTGGCTCGGCTGCGGCTAAGCACGGAGCAAGCCGAAACGATGCGCAGCGAGTTGCAGCAAATTCTCACCGTCATGGATGCGTTGGCTGCTGTCGCCACCGACGGAGTTGTACCGATGACCCATGCGGTGCCCATGGATCTTCGGCTGCGGCCGGATCTGGTGACCCCGTCGTTGCCAACCAGCGATGCGTTGGCGGCGGCGCCGGCGACTGCGGGTGATCATTTTGTTGTACCGGCCGCGATTGGGCCGCACGAATGAGCGCAATCAAAGCCGAGCTATTGCAAACCTCCGCGGTGGCACTGGCCAAGTCCATTCGCGCCGGTGAAGTTACGGCGCTGCAGCTGGTGGAAGGCTATCTCGCACGAATCGCCGCTCACGACGCTGACCTTGGCGCATTTCTGCATGTTGCGAACGATGCCGCGCGTGCAAATGCCGAAGACATTGATCAGCGGCGTAAGGCCGGTTTTTCACTCGGCCCGTTAGCCGGAGTGCCGATCGCAATCAAGGATTTGGTGGTTACCAAAGGCATGCCGACCACCGCCGCTTCAAAAATGTTGAGTGGCTGGGTGCCGCCTTACGACGCCGCCGTGATGGAAAAGCTGCGAACCGCCGACGCTATCGTGATCGGCAAAACCAATTGCGATGAATTCGGCATGGGGTCGTCGAACGAAAATTCGGCGTATTATGTGACCCGCAATCCTTGGGATCGCAGTCGCGTCCCCGGCGGTAGCTCCGGCGGCAGCGCAGCGGCAGTAGCAGCAGATTTCTGTGTTGCAGCGCTTGGTACGGACACCGGCGGTTCGATTCGTCAGCCTGCTGCGATGTGTGGCGCGGTTGGACTCAAGCCAACCTACGGACGGGTGTCGCGTTGGGGCCTCATTGCGTACGCGTCGTCCCTCGATCAGATCGGCCCGATGACCAAAAACGTCGAAGACGCAGCGCTGCTGTTGGAGGTTATCGCCGGCGCCGACCCGCGCGATGCAACCACCATTGATGCACCGGTACCGCGTTACCGCGATGCGCTAACCCTCGGTGTCACCGGCATGAAAATCGGCTTGCCGGTGGAATATTTTGCTGCCGACGGCCTCGATCCTGAAATCCGCACTGCCATCGATCAAGTCGCTGCGAAATTGCGTGAGGCCGGTGCCAATGTGGTGTCGGTTGCGCTGCCGCATACCAGCTTGGCGCTGCCTGCCTACTACTTGTTAGCACCCGCCGAGGCGTCATCCAACCTTGCTCGCTACGATGGTGTGCGGTTTGGTCAGCGCGCAGCGTTGGGCGCGAAAGCCACGCTTGCAGACATGTTGGAGC
>JAGPDK010000365.1 GCA_018057605.1 Kofleriaceae bacterium
AGCTCCACCTTGGCCGCAACCCGTGGTTCGTGCTGGCGGGGATCTGGCGAAGTATTGTACTGATCAAGAGCGTAGTGCGACGAGTCGTCTCCGTTAGGTGAAGGATGCCAGCATGGGTTGCGCAGCGACCGGTAGCAGCAATGCCTGCGACAGATTGGACGCTCACGCAATAAACCCAGGAGTTGGAGCAGGTTGGAGATGCCTGCGAACGGCAAGCAAACTACTAAGCAAATACTAATTTCTACTAAATTAGTAGTATTGCGCTTGCACCACGTGGGCGCTTTGCAATTGTTGGCCACCAATTTGACCAACGCGCGGCGTACCAAACGGCACGCACAGACGCCCCAGCCCTGGGCAATGCTATCGCTGCACCAGTTACGGATGACGGCAGCGGCTCTCTGACAGCAAGAACTTTCGTTGCCGGCCAAGGTGGTGTGATATATATATACTATCTAGATGACTCTGCGGTTTGATTGGGACGCGGACAAGAACAAAGCAAATCGCCGAAAACACACGATTTGGTTTGAAGAGGCGCAAACGGTGTTCGACGATGCGGCGGCTCGGGTGTTCTTTGATGCCGAACATTCAAGCGACGAAGATAGATTTGTCATTATCAAAAGCAGTTCCGCTTCACGCTTGCTTGTAGTTTTCCACTGCGTTCGCATGAGCGGCGCAGTCATTCGAATCATCTCTGCGCGCAAAGCAACCAAGAAGGAGCGATACACCTATGAAGAAAGAATATGACTTTTCAAAAATGAAAGAGATCAAGAATCCATATGCGGGCAGAAAAAAGGCAGTCGGAATTAATCTAAGTCCCGAAGTGATCGACTATTTCAAAAAGATGGCCGTGAAGACCAAGATTCCGTATCAGAAACTCATCGATTTATATCTTCTTGACTGCGTCAAGCGACGGACAAAGATTTCACTGACGTGGGCGGCTTAATTGGGTTGCGATTGACGAAGTGAGTGGCCGGTCACGATAAGCTTGTCCCAGCGCGCGGTGCCTGTTGCATTTGCAACGGGCTCGACGCTGGCGACGAGGTATTGTTGCCAACCGGTGCCGGGTTGGGTTGCGACAAGATATGCGTGCGCAACGCCGGCCTTCAGGCAACGTTGAGGGTACGTGTCCAGGCGTGGCACAGAGGGGGCCGCCAGCCCTTGGGTCAGTTGATCCCAGCAAGGCCGGCGAGACCACTGGCAAGTCGGCTATCCGCTTAATGATTACAGTAGGTTATGTTGGCACTAGGTTTGCTCTAGTTGGCCGCATGAAACGCTCTGCACTAACCCCGGTCGTACCTTCTGCTGTCGCGCTGGTCGCTTTGTTGGCGGCTTCGTGTGCCAACCCTGGCGCCGACTCGGTTTCGGATGATGGCGATGACGATGGCGATGACACGTATGAACCGTACGAAGGGCCGGACGGCAAAGCCGATGGCACCGGGCTGGGCGGGCCGCTCAAGTTTAGCAATGCGTGTACGCCTGGTGCACGCACCACGATCGCCGCGGTTGGTGATGTGTTGCTGCACGGGCCGTTGCAACAGCAAGCGGTAGCGCAACGTAATCGCTTTGCCAGTTTGTGGGCACCGGTGCGCGACTTACTCGCCGCCGCCGATGTCACCTATGCAAATTTTGAAGGACCAAGCGCTGAAGGCGTGACGGCAACCGGCCGCACCGCCACCGACCCGGGCTTTCGTTTCGATGGCTCGGTGTACGGTAGTTATCCGCAATTTAACTATCACGGCTTTTTAGTCGAAGACCTCAAGAGCACGGGCTTTGACGTGGTGTCGACGGCCAACAATCATTCGCTCGATCGCCGCGAGCTGGGCGCTGATCGCACTATTGAACGCATGCGGGCTGTGGGCTTGGCCTACACCGGCACGCGCCGCCGCGATGAACCGACGGCACCTTGGCACACGTACACGCAACAAAATGGTTTCAAGTTGGCGTGGGTGGCCTGCACCTTTGGCACCAACGGTTTGCCTGATCCTAAACAACAAGTACTTGGTTGTTGGGAAGATGAAACCGAGTTGAAGAGCTTAATCGCGAAGCTGCGCGCCGAAGCCGGCGTGGATGCCGTGATCGTGACGCCACACTGGGGCGAAGAATATCGTGCTAATCCAAATCAAGATCAGCGTGCCTTGGCGAAACGTTTCATCGAAGCTGGCGCCACCATCGTGTTGGGCAGCCATCCGCATGTGACGCAACCGTGGGAAAAAATTACCACTGCAACCGGGCGTGAAGGCTTTGTCATTTACTCGCTCGGCAACTTTGTTTCTGGCCAAGCACAACTGCCGCGCCGCTCGACGCTGATGGTGTATATCGGCTTGACTCGCACCATGGCAGGCGTCGCCGTTAACGGTGTGAGCTACGTGCCACTGGTGATGACGACACGCGGCGGCTTGCGTGGGGTGGAAGCCATCGACCGCGCTGGGGGCAACGCTGATAGCCGCGCCCTCACGGTGAAAATGTTCGGCACCGAAAACCTGCAAGCGCCAGACAAAGCAATTGCGACCAGCCGTTGTGCGATGTGAGCTAATAGCTCCGCGCGGCTGGCTGTTGGGTTAGCGTGAGGCAATTGGCAGGGCGCGCTGGTTCCAAGCCAACATACCGCCGCGCATGTTAGCAAGGGTGGTGAAGCCGAGCTTCTGCGCCAGCAGGGTAGCTTGGCCGGAGCGGGCACCGGAACGACACACCATGATGGTCGGAGTTTCGCGCGGCAAGCTAGCGAGGGTGGTTGCTAAATTACCCAGTGGCATCGGCACGCAACCTTCGACGTGGCCAAGTTCGCCGGTTAGTTCGGCCGGCTCACGCACGTCGATAATGCGCACGTCGGCGCGGTGATGCAGCACCCATTCCGGCGCCACTTCGGGAATCCCGTCGGTCGTGGTTTCAATGGGTGCCCAGCTTCGGGCTGCAAGGGCTTCACCCGTGACCATGCCGCACTGCAGGTTGCGCGGTAGGGCAGCGTCGATTTTTTTAGGGTACGCCAAGGTGAGGCCAGCCATGGTTTTGACGAAATCAGCTTCGGATTGGCTGGTGTTGAGCCGTGGGTTGCAACGCATTTCTTCGTCGATCGACGAGCTGAGCCGGCCCTTGTAGTCGTGGCCGGGATACACGCTGGTTTGTTTTGGCAAGGTAAACAATTTTTTGGTGACCGAGGCATACAGCGCGGTGGCGCTGCCTTGCTGGAAATCCGTGCGACCACAACCTCGGATGAGCAACGCGTCGCCGGTGAAGACCATGCTTTGGTCGTCGGTGACAAAACTCAAACAGCCAGCGGTGTGGCCAGGGGTTTCAAGTACCCGCAGGCTGTGTTGGCCAAATTTAATCACATCACCGTCGTGAGCTTTGACGTCGCAACATCCGACCTCAGCGCGATGCGACAATACGGTTTGGCAGCCGAGCCGTTCGCGCAACGTGCCCAGTGCCGTCACATGATCGGCGTGGACGTGGGTGTCGAGTGCGTAGCGCAACGTCAGGTTGAGGTCGCGTAGCAATTGGATATCGCGGTCAATTTGCTCAATGACCGGGTCAATGATCACGGCGTCGCCGCTGGCTTGGTCGGCGAGCAGGTAGGTATAGGTGGAAGTTTCAGGATCAAAGAGTTGGCGAAAAAGCATGACGGCCTCCAAGGGTTAACATTGCGATACTATAGTAACAGCAAAGAGCGGGCCAACCTTGCCGTGAAAAATGGCTGTAAAAACAGACGGTTGCACGCCAGGTGTTACATGGTCATGTTTCATTATGTTTCATTATGTTTCGTGATGTTTCATCCATGATTCGGCCAAGATCCGTGGGCTTGGCGCGGGCCGAGTTGTCGCAGCGGTAGCTTTTTAAAAAAAATCAGAAATCGATGCGACTGCGGCCTCGGCCCTGTCGTCCGTACCGACAGGTAAAGGTTTTATGAAGATGAAAAAAGGAACTGTCATGTTGAAAAAGTCGTTTGTGGTTGGGTTGGTAGGTTTGTCGTGTACCAGTGCTTGTATGATGGCCAGTCGGCCTGCGATGGTGGCCAAGCCAACGGGGGAAGCGCTGGTAATTGTCGACGATGTGGTGAAGTGGACAACCCAAGAAAAAGTTGAAGTTGCGTCGGTTGAATACACTGACAAAAACGGCGGGTCGGCCGGCAAAGCCAAGCTGTATGAAAACCGCGAGAAGGTGCATGCGGTCAACATTTGGTATCCGGTGCAAGGCCGGCAACAACTCTCGGATGAAGAGTTCTTTCAAATCGCTGGCGACCAAGACAATCTCAACCGCACCTTGAAGCTGCGCAGCGACGGTGAAAAGCAGCAGCAGCAAGGGCAGTATGTCATGATGGGTGGCGCAGCCGTGGCTGTGGCTGGGCTGGTGTTGCGCTACGCGGCAGGGGTCAACGCAGGTTACTACCTGGCCATGGCCGGTGGCCTCGGTGTGACCGGTGGTTACTACTATTCCATGCTGGGGGCGCGCATGATGAGCAAAGATACCCACGCCGTCGAGCGCGCCGATGCAGATCGGGCCGCACAGCAATATAACTCCAAGCTTGGCCAAGTCGGCTATTCCGGCAAATTCTAGTTGGCAAGGTCCTCGACATGCCGGCCTTGCACCGGCCTTGTACGGCAAATCCTACGGTTGCTCAGCTTGCCTGATGGATCGACGGTATGAAACAAAAATGCAGTGAGGACCGAGCATCAAGCATGCTTACGCACAGGGGGGGCGACCGCCCCGGAACGGGTCGGAAAAACCCTGATCGAACGTAGCATGCGAGGTCCGAGCTGTTGGTAAGCTTGCGGGGTGGAACCCGCGGAACTAGTCGACGCAGTACTCGGCGCTTTGCCGGCGGAACTGCGTTTGCGCTTTGAAGAAACGCGGGGCACCATGACCGAACAACTAGCCGCCGAACGCCAGGTAGAACCTGCGCTGCCCCTCGACAACCACTTGGTGGCAACGGTCGTGGCGCATATTGTCCGACAACCGGACATTGAATCAGGCGTTGCGAGGTTTCGGCTCGGCGACCTAGCGTTAACAACCTGGGCGGTTCGCAACGATGCAGGCATCGCCGCCTTTGAGCGCCGCTATCGCGCCACCATCGACAAGGTGGTTGCGCGGTTTCGCGAGCTTGCGCCCGACGAGCTGCGGCAGCGGTTGCGGGTGCGGTTGTTCGTGAGTGCACCTGGCACGGCGCCGCGGCTGGCCGAGTATGCGGGTTTTGGATTCTTGCAAAACTGGCTCAAAGTCACCGCGCTGCGTGCTTTCGTTGACGTTACCCGCAGCGAGAAGCTTAAACGCAATGCGGTCGAGCTTGATGACTTGTTAACCGACGACAAGACCTCGCCAACTGGTGCGGTGGCCCGGGCTCAGTTGCAGCAAGTTGTGAAAACTGCATTTGCCGCTGCGGTGGCCGAGTTGTCGCCGCGTGAGCGGATTTTCTTGCGGCACACGCTCATTGAGCATCACACGCTGGACCAAGTCGCTGCGTCGTATGCGGTGCACCGCGCGACCGTGGCGCGTGTGTTGAGCCAAGCGAAAGAGTCGATCATGACGGCGATGCGCACGACGTTGACCAACGCGAATGAGCCAGACGTCAATCATGTGCTGACGTTGTTATCGGGCAACATCGATCTTTCGCTATCGCGAGTGTTGCGTGCCCGTGAAGACTGAAATGCTGCCCGACCGCAACGCTGATGCGGCAGCCCAGCCAACGCCGAGCGGCGCAGCGGCCTCGCAGCGTTGTCCGTCAGAGGAGCAAATCGTTGCCTTCGTTGAAGGCGCGCTAACCGAGGCTGTGCGCAGTGAGCTTGAGCAGCATCTCGATAGCTGTCGGGCCTGCGGTGCGGTGATGGCCGACTTGGTTTCCATGAGCGATACGGTGGGCGCATCACTAGCCCCAACGACGCTTGGGCGTTACCAACTGCGCGCCGTCATTGGCAAAGGTGGCATGGGCGAAGTGTGGTCAGCGTGGGATCCGCAACTGATGCGCAATGTCGCGATCAAGCGGCTGCGACCCGACGGTATCGACAGCAAAGGCCGCGCGCGGTTGGTGCAAGAAGCGCGTGCGTTGGCGGCCGTATCGCATCCCAATGTGGTAGCGGTGTTTGACGCCGGCGAAGACCACGGCGAAGTGTATATCGCAACGGAACTTGTCGACGGTGCGGCGCTGAGTAGTTGGCA
>JAGPDK010000366.1 GCA_018057605.1 Kofleriaceae bacterium
GGTTTTGCGTTGGCTCAACGTATGCGCAAACAAAACGCGGCCGGCCGCTGATAAGCTGGGCGCAGCGGCGCATACGCGCAAAACGTCGGCGAGCTGCACGTAGTCAAAACGATCCAACTGCGCAAACCGGGTTGTCAACATAGCGTCGACCTGCGGATTCATCGCCATTGCTGCCGAGCCAGGCTCGACCGCGCCAGGCTGCGCGGCACCAGCGAGGCTTGTGCGCGTCGCAAGCGAGTTCAACGTTGGTGCATGCCGCCAGGCTTGCCGCAGCCGCGTTAGTTCGCGCGCAACGTCGCCTTCATCGATACGACCACCATGAGCGAGTGTCGCCATGCGCCGCACCGCTGCACCAAAATCACGAAAGTTGGCCGGCCACAGCCCTTCAGCACCCGTCGCAAATGCGATGAACGCTTGCCGTGCCGGCCGACTCATGGTGACGCCGACGCCAATCGCTGCGCCGACCCGCGCTAGTTCAAAATCTAGATTCGGTTCGATGTCTTCGCGGCGTGCTGCAAGCGCCGGCAAATGAAACGACCACACTGCAATGCGGGCCAACAAGTCTTCGCGAAACCGGCCGGTGCGAACTTCGCGAGCTAGGTCTCGATTGCTGCCGACAATAAGTTGAAAATCACTGCTGACATGTTTATCCGCACCGAGCGGATAAAACCGTTTTTCTTCCAACGCGGTGAGCAACATCGCTTGTTCATCAAGCCCCAGCTCGCCGATCTCGTCGAGGAACAACAAACCACCATTGGCTTTGCGCAATAGCCCCGGCCGCGCTTCGGTCGCGCCAGTGAAGGCACCGCGGGCGTGGCCAAACAACGCACTCATTGCGCCATCGCCGCGCAACGTTGCGCAATTGACTGCAACAAAATCGCCCGTGAGTTGATGTTGGCGTTTTTTGAGTGCATGAATGCGCTCGGCTAAAGCACTTTTACCAGTACCGGTTGCACCACCGAGCAGAATCGGATCTTTGGATCGAGTCGCAACTTGTTCAAGCTCGTCGATTAACTGATTAAACGCAGCGTTGCGCGTCGCAATGCCAGCTTTGAGTTGCTCGCGCGAGGTGGTGATGCGTTTGGCAAAGCGCGCGGCCAACCGATCATATTTCGCCAAATCAAGATCGATAACGCTGTTGCCACCTTCGGGCGTCCGGCCACCATCGACGTGCACGGGCGAGGTTTGCAACAAGCGCGCTGGAATCATCCGGGTTTCGCACAACAGAAACAGACAAATTTGAGCGACGTGGGTGCCGGTGGTGATGTGTACGTAGTAATCGTTGGCTGCGAGATCAAATGTATAGTTGTCAGCGAACTCGGACAGCGCAGCAAACACTTCAGAAAAATCCCAGGCGTTGACCATGGGCACCGCATGCCGCACCACCTTGGTGTCAGGCGAAACCACCCGAATGTCGGCTGCAATCGTCTCAGCGATCGACGCCTGGGTGGTATGCGAAGGATTGACGATCAGGTCAAAACGATCGACATGCCAATCGGCTTGCTGACAAACCGACACCGTTGGGCGCCACCGCTCCCAGCGCTTGGGCCCACGCCCCACGTCGAGCGTGGCACCAAGCAGGCCAATCACCACGGTTGCTTTCGACATATCTCACAATATCAAATTTATCTTATGAGATAAACCGCGCAGACTCACATGTCAATGATTCATGATACTTACGAAAACTTCGCGACTGGCACTGCAACTGCAATATCGGGGTGCATGTCGAATCAAGTCAGCACCGAGTCCCTGGTTGTCGCTCCACCTTTCACTACTGTTATCGCACCGGCTGCTGCATCTGGCAGCAAAGCCGAGCGCACCTACGACGTGATGGAATCGACCAACGTCCCAATCAAATCGTGGACACGCGGTGTCGCATTTGAACCCGCTGCGCGCAAACAATTGCAAAATATTGCCAGCTTGCCGTTCATCCACAAATGGGTTGCGGTTATGCCAGATGTGCACGCCGGTTTAGGTGCAACCATCGGCTCGGTTATCGCAACTACCAAAGCGGTCATCCCTGCGGCGGTTGGTGTTGATATCGGCTGCGGTATGATCGCTGCAAAAACCTCGCTGCGCGCCGAGCAATTGCCCGACGACTTGAAACAATTGCGCACGGCAATCGAAGCCGCCGTACCGCATGGCCGTACCGACAACGGTGGCAAAAATGACCGCGGAGCTTGGCACGAACCACCGACTCGTACGGTGAAGGCGTGGTTAGCGCTCGAACCTGGTTACAAAACGATTGTTGAAAAACACCAAAGTGCCGGCCTCCATATGCGCGTAAATCAACTTGGCTCGTTGGGTACCGGCAACCATTTCATTGAGCTTTGCCTCGATGAAGCCGGTGCGGTTTGGATCATGTTGCATAGCGGTTCGCGTGGCGTCGGTAATCGTATCGGTACCTACTTCATCGAACGCGCCAAAGCCGATATGCGCCGTTGGTTCATCAATTTGCCAGATCAAGATCTTGCGTACATCCCCGAAGGTAGCGACATGTTCAAGGACTACATCAATGCCGTGCACTGGGCCCAAGAATACGCACGCAGCAATCGTGAAGTAATGATGGCGCATGTGGTCGAAGCGCTACGTGCACTGCCAGCTCATGTGCTGCCACCGTTCGAGGCATCGCTCGAAGCTGTGAACTGTCACCACAACTATGTGTCGCGGGAAAAACATTATGGCGAAAGCGTGATCGTCACTCGCAAAGGCGCAGTTCGAGCACGCGAAGGTGAAATGGGCATCATCCCAGGCAGCATGGGTGCGCGCTCGTTCATCGTTCGTGGCAAAGGCAACCCAGAAAGTTTTTGTTCATGCAGCCACGGCGCCGGCCGCTCGATGAGTCGGACCCAAGCGCGCAAACAATTTACCGTTGCCGATCATGCCTTGGCCACCGCTGGCGTTGAATGTCGCAAAGACATCGATGTCGTCGACGAAACGCCGGCCGCGTACAAAGATATCGATGCGGTGATGGCGGCCCAAGCCGACCTGGTAGAAATTGTGTACACCTTGAAACAGATTGTTTGCGTTAAAGGCTAATGGTCAACCAAACACCCCACGGTGCCAGCGTACGATGGCGACATCCTAGCTGCGCACCGTTTTTTAGTCCTCGGAGAAGATCATGTTGGAAATTGACGGCACGCACGGCGAAGGCGGTGGACAAATTTTGCGCGGCTCGTTGGCGTTGGCCTTGGTCACCGGCAAAGCGTTTCGTATTCGCAATATTCGCGCCGGCCGAGCCAAGCCTGGTTTGATGCGGCAACATCTGACCGCCGTGGCCGCAGCCGCACGCGTTGGTTCGGCGCACGTCGTCGGTGCAACGCTGGGATCAACCGAACTCACCTTCGAACCCAACGGCGTCACCGCCGGTGTGTACGATTTTGATATCGGCTCAGCCGGTAGCACGATGATGGTCTTGCAAGCCGTGTTACCAGCGTTGGCGCGCTTGCCAGCGCCAAGTCGGTTAAAAATTATCGGCGGTACCCATAACCCGATGGCACCGCCATATGAATTTATCGTCGAGACCCTAGCGCCGCAGTTGGCCAACATTGGCTGGCGCTGTGAGTTCAACTTACAGCGCTACGGTTTTGTGCCAGCCGGCGGCGGCATCATTGCAGTCTCTATTGCTCCGGCAGCACCACCGCAGCCGTTGGCGTTGCTTGACCGCGGCGAATTTCACAGCTGCGAAGCTCGCGTCTTGATCACTCACTTGGCGCGCGACATCGCGCAACGTGAACTCACGGCGCTGCAAGATGCGTTGCCATGGCAACACATGGGCGGCGGCATCACCCAAACCCGCGACAGCCACGGCCCTGGCAATATGGTCAGCGCGCATTTGCGCTATCAACATGTCACCCATGTTGTGAGTGCCTTAGGCGAACGCCGGCGCCGTGGCGAAGCTATCGCGCAACAGGTGGCCGCCGAAGCATCCGAGTTTCACAACTATCCGCATGCTGCCCCCGTCGGCGAATACCTTTGCGATCAACTACTGGTACCGCTGGCCATCACCGGCGGAGGCCAGTTCCGTTGCACCACCTGGTCGCTACATGCCGAGTCACAGCGCCACGTCATTGCGCAATTTCTCGGCGTCAACGTGGCCACGGAACACTTCGACAACGATGTGGTGGTCACGGTGCCAAACAAGTTGGGTTGATTATGTCGCAAAAAATCGCTCCCAAAACGTAGCCAGTGTTACCAACAAAGCGTGATTGAAGAACGAACCCTAATTTGCGACGGCGTCGCAGTCAGCGTTGAGTTTTCGCGAACTGAAGACAGTTTTGCGAACGGCGCAGCGGATGTCATGACGGCTGCGGCGCGGCATGTGGGGCCGTGCTTCGGCCTGAAGGGCAGCGTGGTGCCTGGCACGTATATGTTTGGATTCGGCCGGCAAGACTTGTTGGTTGGTCATGCGGCGTTCGATGATCGCTTTATCGTAAAATGTAGAAGCATTGCACTAGCACAACTATGGTTTACCGACGAAGTGTGTGAAGCACTGCTTGGCACCTACGACCCCAACGCCGACAATCCACTTGGAATATTTTTTGATGAGTATGGTGTGACGGTTCGCAATCGCACGGCCCCGCAGCCACTAACCCCAAGTCGAGCACTTGGTGTCGCGGTTGCCGCAATGTTCGAACCCATGCCCAGCTTCGCCGAAAAGCCAGCAGTGCATCAAAAGACCGACGCGGCGGTTCGAGCATGTGCGGTATTTATTAATCGCAGTAAACAGTTGGCCTTACAATGGCAAAAACATCTTGAGCCGGTAGGCGACGTCAAGGCGCCCATGAGCTTCACAACCGATGACCGAGGCACTTTTGTAATTCAACGCGGTCACACGTTTGCGCACCTCGACTTCCCCTGGCGAGTAGAGGGAACCAAAGACGCATTGCGCTGCCGCGCACGCTTTGCAAAGAACTCGGCGACACAACAACTTGATTCTGCTCATCCGCGTGATGGTGCGGCGCTGCGAAATGACCGATCGATCGACCCCAAACTACGCAACATCATTCCAGCTGCCGATTGCGACTGGTCTTTGGTCGATGACAATGCCATCGAAGTTGGCTGGCTTGGCATGCCCAACCCGCTACACCTGCAAACCCTACTGTCAGCGATCTTCGAGAGCGAGATGGTCGCGTTATCTCCGTTCCGCGATTAATCGACCTCGGCGGTCCCACGGTCTATTTTCCTAGCCGCAAGGGGGATTGCCGTGGGCTAGTCCACCCAAAATATTCCGCAGGCGCAGTAAATATCGCTGGCGTTCGTGCGTCCCAACGCCACCATGTCGACGTCTCATCAGCCCAAATTATCATCGTCACTATTCCTATCATTGGCAGTTATCGGCTGTGTTACCGCCCAGACGTTCAGCGTCGCCTACGCAAAGCCCAAAACCTCGAAGCCACGTGCGGCGACGGTTATAGCGCCAACGGGGCTGGTCGCGACGCCCAACGCTGATGATCGTGGGTACGACACAATGCTTGCCATTGCCGGTGCCAAACTAAGCTCATTGGTTTTGGAACCGCATCTGTTTGTTACGTACTTTGGCGGCGGTGATTCAGACGAAAACCGCCACGGGTCGGGCGCTAAACACGCTATGTCGATGGTTGGCGTTTTGCTTGAGTCTGGCAAGTTTGTCAGCGCAACCGAAATTACGACCTTAACCCTGACCTCGTTTCAGCAGGGTGTCCTCCGGTTTACCATTAGCGGGACAGTGCCAGCACTCAACAAAAAAACATGGCACTGCGCTGCGGCGCCCGAAGCCCGTGGCCAGCTAGAAAAGACCAACGCCTTCCATGCGTATTGCACGCAGGCACCAGCACCGACCAACACCGTGCCGCCAATGTGCAACTGGGCGTCAACGATGTTGAGTCTAAAAGGCATCACGGCCTGGCCAGCCGACGAAGTGGCCGCAGATCAACGCATCCTCCAGCGCATTGTGATGCAATATCAATTTATTGAGCCGTCGACCCGCAGCCACACGAGTTGGATCAAGCCGAGCCGCGCCACCTATCGTGATGCCACGCCGACCACGGAACCATGGACCCGCGTGCAGCCACAAAGCCTGTTTACATATGAGTCCTGCCCGATCCCGCCGGTGAAACCGTAAGACACAATAGCCGCTAGCTGGATTAACCAGCGC
>JAGPDK010000367.1 GCA_018057605.1 Kofleriaceae bacterium
GGTGCGGCGTGTACGTATGCGCAGTTTTTTGCGGCAGCTGCTTCACCCGTGTTGCTAGTGCCACAAACAATGCTAGACCGCTATTATGACCGTTACCGCCGTGCGGTTGAGGCTGAGCCTTGGATGCCCGGCGGAGTTCCTACTACGAAGTATTTTTTATACGTGTTGGAAACCAACGATGTCCGTATTGGAACGGCGTGGCAAGCCAAGCAACTTGTCACCGGCATCCCAGAATTTGACAACGTCTTTTCGCAAATTGCAGCCTCAATTACAGCTGTGCACACCGGCGACGGCAACTACGTTGCGATCGACTTCAAAGTCAAACGTTTAGTCTCACCTGAACAATTCAATCGTGCAATACCAAACGCACTCGCACAATCTCCAATCGTAGGAGAAGGATTGGAGTGGCCGCTCGCAACATTCTCCTGGCCCGAAGGCTCACCGCGCGAAGGTGCGGATGACCTCACCGCTACCATTGATTCAGCGTTTGCATTCACCGACTGTTTTGTAGGCTGCGCCAAACACTATCTTCGCGCGGTGGTCTCGCCAACCGACGTCATCGTTTACGATATGGGCGGCGAACCTTTCCCGGTCGATTGGCCAGCCGAGTTCATGTTGCGACCGACCACGATTCCGTGGCCGGGGCCCTTACCGCCACGGTAGGGGAACCCACAAAATAACTTCGGTGCCCGCAACGCCATGCTGCGCCGCAAGTGGCTTAGTATCTCGCATGCTCACGCGCGATTCATTCTGTTCCTACTGCGGCACGGCGTTTGTGCCGCCGCTGGTGTACCCGCGAACCTGCGCGCAGTGCCAAACCCAACTTTGGGCCAATCCGATTCCGGTATCGGTTGTGCTAGTGCCAGTACAAACTGCGACGCGGCTTGGGTTGTTGGTGGTGCGCCGTGGTGTGCCGCCGCAACTGGGCAAACTCGGTTTGGTCGGCGGCTTCCTCGAAGATCATGAATCTTGGCAACAAGGTGGCGCGCGGGAAGTCCACGAAGAATCTGGCGTGATCGTCGACGCTGCTGGCATCACGCCACTGTGGTTTGCATCGAGCGCACCACGGCCCAATCGGGTACTGCTGTTTGGCGTTGCGCCGGTGGTTGCCGCAACCGCCCTGCCCGCCTTTACACCAAATCACGAATCCACCGAACGCGGCCTGGTATTTGGCCCGCTTGGCCTCGCCGACATTTTTGCGTTCCCGTTGCACATCGAAGCCGCCAGCCGTTTTTTTGCAGCGCGCGACATCGCGGCGACCACGGCTGCTGATTTTGTCACCTGCTAACAATTGTCGCGCCCGCCAACTTTCACTCCGCGACCGTCGACAAATCAGCTCGCGCATGCCATCAGCAGGGTTCACTACCGCAGCGACCTGCGGCACCGTATGAATCCCAAAACCATCGATTACAAAAGTTTCTTCTATCCACCGGGCGGCATTTTGCTGTGGATGATCATCTTTTTGGAACTGATTACTTTCGGCATGGCACTTGGAGCCATGGCCTTTAGCGCAGCTGACAATGGCCCGCTGTTTCACCAATCGCGGCTGCAACTAAACGCCACGGTCGGCACTATCAACACAGCAGTGCTACTCACCAGCGGCTTTTTTGTGGCCATTGCGGTACACAATTTCAAAGCAGCAAGGCGCCCAACAGCTTCGCTGCAATTCAAGATTGCGATGCTGGGCGGGTTGTTATTTATCGCCCTCAAATGTTTTGAATATTATTCCAAAATCGACGCTGGGCTTTTAATAGACAGCAATACATTTTTTACTTTCTATTGGCTTTTGACCGGCTTTCATTTGATTCACGTAGTTGTCGGCTTGGTCATTCTATTTGTACTAAACCGAAACATCACCACCACGTCGGTCGAAACCGTCGAAGCATCGGCGGCGTTTTGGCATATGTGCGATCTGATTTGGCTGCTGCTGTTTCCGGTTTTGTATTTGATTTTTTAGTTATGAACAAAACACTCACATGGACCTTCGGGCTCTTGGCGCTGCTGACGTTCGCAGCGTTGCTCGTGTCCAACCTGGCCATCGAGCCATCAACGAAAAAGCCGTTGATACTGATGCTGTTTTCATCGAAGTTTTTGCTGGTCACGTTTCAGTTCATGGAATTGAAAAAGGCCCATGTGGCGTGGCAAGCAGCCATCATCACGGTCTTGGCCGTAACCAATGTAGTGATTGCTGTTGCGTAAGCATCATTGCCTACCACCACTTCGCAACGAGCCAAATGTGTGACGCACAGCACCGTGTGCAAAAAGCCCACCACGTTGCAAGCGCCGACCACGCATGTGATAACTGCGGCGTGAAAAAATTCCTGGTGGTCGCGGCGTTCTTGGTTGCCTGTAGCTCGGGTGCAAAAAAGTCCACACCGGTTGCCGACAAAGCCAACGACGTGAAGGCAGCGCCGACAAAACCAACCCCGCCCGAGCATGTGCGATCCAAGCTTGTAGCGGCGTCAACGTGGACCAACGTCGATGAAGGCCAACTTGCAGCGCTATGTCTGCATTCGCGCCTAAGCGGATTGCCGCGACTCAGTTCAGACTATGGCGTACTCAAATTGGCAAATGGTAGCGTCGTGCCTTGGTTACGCTTGATGATCTTCAATGCCGACGTCCAAGCCGATATTGACGATGCCACCGTCAAAGGTTGGCTCAGCCAACTCAAAACACGAATCTCCGACATACAGGACATTGACCAAGGCCTGCACCAATTAGCTGAACCCACGCCGCAGTCGGATGCTTCCTGGAGCACAGGATATCGGTTCGATCTGTGCAGCTCGTTTCCTGACGTCGCGTTGAGCATTGCGTTCGGACTTGGCGACGAAACGGTTGTATATACCCACTATGGCAAACGCAGCGCCACCGTCCGAATCAAGAAGTCGGTAATTCCAGCGACATTTGATGCGATACGCGAGATGTGGGGCACCGCGACGATTTTGGTGCCTATCCTCGACACCGGCGAGCCCGTTGACAACGCCATGAACAAAGACTGGAAAGCCTACGTAGAAGGCAAATAGCGACACCACCGCCGGCCCGGCCATCTACAGGCACGGAATTTTGAGGCACACTGCGGCCATGACCGTTGCCAATTTGACCGTCTCGCCCGAACTTGAAGCGCTCATTGCGCGGCTGCCCAAAGTAGAACTACATCTACACATCGAAGGCACCCTGGAGCCTGAGTTGGCGTTTGCCTTGGCCAAGCGCAACGATATTGCGTTGCCATTTGCCAATGTGGAAGCGCTTCGGGCCGCCTACAATTTTGCCGACCTACAATCGTTTCTCGATTTGTACTATGCGACCGCTGCGGTGCTGCGCACCCGCCAAGATTTTTACGCGTTGGCGATCAGCTATTTTACCCGGGCATTTGCCGACGGTGTTGCCCATGCCGAGCTGTTTTTCGACCCACAGACCCACACTGTGCGCGGTGTTGCCATGGGCGATGTGATCGGTGGCCTGCGCGATGCCATGACGGACGCCTACCAACGCTACGGCATTACCTCGGAGCTGATCTTGTGTTTCTTGCGGCATCTGCCGGAGCAAGATGCGTTGGATACGCTGCACGCGGCCCTGCCGTACCGCCAAGAGTTTGTTGGAGTTGGCCTTGATTCAGGCGAACGTGGCAATCCGCCGAGCAAATTCGTGAATGTGTTTGCCAAAGCCCGCGAACTTGGCTTGCGCGTAGTTGCGCATG
The DNA here is from genome assembly GCA_018057605.1 of Kofleriaceae bacterium. Taxonomy (GTDB): domain Bacteria; phylum Myxococcota_A; class Polyangia; order Haliangiales; family Haliangiaceae; genus JABFXX01. The sequence goes on from JAGPDK010000367.1 coordinate 3,698, forward strand.
CTGGCGAAGAAGGCCCGGCCGCCTACATTTACGAAGCCCTCGATCTACTCAAAGTCGACCGCATCGATCATGGCGTGCGCTGCGACGAAGATCCCGCGCTGGTGGCCCGCTTGGTCCGTGAACGCATTCCGCTCACAGTGTGCCCGCTGTCTAACCTCAAGCTATGCGTGGTCAAAGATCTACGCGACCACAACTTTGCCAAGCTGCTACGCGCCGGCGTAGCGGTGACGATTAACAGCGATGACCCTGCGTACTTCGGCGGTTACATCGCCGACAACTACCGTGCCACGGTGGCAGCGCTTGGCTTATCTGCGGATGAAATCGTCGCTGTCACAGAAAACGCGGTGCGTGGGTCGTACTTACCAGCGACCGAAAAGACGGCATTGTTAGGCCGCATCCGCGCCGCTGCCGCGCGCCCGTTGCAGCGCAAGCCAGCCTCGTAAGCTGCAACAGCTTCCTGTAGTATGTCCAGCCCGCGCTATGCATAGCTTTGTTCAGATCTTGATCTTCCTGCCGCTGGTCGGAGCGTTGATCGGCTATGTCTGCAAGTGGTTCGCGATTCGCATGTTGTTTGCGCCGTCGCAGTTTCGCGGCATCGGCAAACTAGGCTGGCAGGGTGTCGTACAACGGCGCGCACCAAAGTTTGCCAACGGCGTGGCGGATACCGTCGAACAAGCCGGCGTTACCGTCGAAGCCATGCTCAGCAAAATCAGCGATGCGGAGATCCGCAACCTACTGGTGCCCCTGGTTGAACAGCTCGCGCCCGGAGCGTTAGATGCAGGCCTCGATACGCTCAAACCAGGCATCAGCAAGACATTGCCCGCGCCTATCAAAGCGCAGCTACTCAGTCAAATCCAGCGTGAAATCGAACGCGTGGTAACGGCGGTGTTACCGCTGGCTCGCCAACAAGTGGCCGCGCTCGTCGATGTGCGAGCTTTGGTAGTGAAGCAACTTTCTGGGCACAACGCCAACCGCTTGGCGCGCTTGTTCCAAACCGTCGGTGCGCGCGAGCTACGTGTCGTGGTTTATTACGGCGCGGTCTTGGGCTTTTTAATCGGCCTGCTCGAAGTTGGTTTTTACGCTGCGCTCGAACGCTGGTGGCTGTTGCCGTTGATTGGGGCGATAGACGGCCTCGTCAATAATTGGCTGGCCATCCAAATGATATTTCGGCCGCTGCAACGCAAACGCTACCTCGGGGTATTTCCGTTTCAAGGGCTTTTTCCGGCGCGCCAACACGAAATTGCGCGCGACTACGGCGTGATGCTCGCCAGCGAAATACTCACCGTGCGCCACGTGTTGACGCAACTCGATCCGGTAGCGCGTGACCGCGTCGTCACGACCCTCGGCCATGCCGTCCAGGCCGAAGTCATGCCCATGGTGCAGTTAGTTGCCCCTATGATCAGCAGCCTCACGGGGATGCCGTGCGATGCCACCGCCCAAGCCGCCATCCTCGACGCTGTAGTTGCCTACTTGGCAACCCAATTGCCCGCGCACCAGGCACAACTCGAAGCATTTGCAACTGAACGGCTCGCCGTCGCAGCGACGTTGGAAACCGCGCTGACCGCCTTGCCCAAAGATCAGTTCGAACGCGTGCTGCGTGGCATCTTCGAGGAAGATGAATGGATTTTAGTGGCCTTAGGTGCCGTACTCGGCGGTGCCATCGGCACGGTGCAAGGGCTGTTGGTGCTCGCGCTGTAACGTCGCGCTGCGGCCTACGTGACCGCCGCGCCTCACACCAAATAGTCGATGCACCTCGCATAGTCGATCAGGCCGCCAGTCCATTTTGATGCGTTGCTGTTGGCCGTAATAGCGAGCGCGGCATGGGCGTTGTGTAGCGCTGCGAGGCCACGTCGCTGGTCAACGTTGGGTGGGCGGGCCGGTTGTGCGTCGATGATCCGGTTGCGATGATCGAAAAAAGCCCAGCCATTGGCACCGTTTCCTTCGACCCGGCAGCCGCCTTCGTGCAGCAGCGTATGGTGGGCACTGCATAACAACATGAGATTCGCCAACGCCGTTGCGCCGCCGTTGGCCCAGTGCTCGATGTGATGGCCATCGACGTAGCGCCTGTGCGTGCAACCCGGAAAACGGCAAGTACGATCGCGCAGCAGTAGTGCACGCTTGATTGCGGCTGGAATTGTGCGAGTTTTGCGGCCGACCGAGAGCGGCACGCCTTGCGCGTCGACGGTGGCAACCACCAACCCAGCGTCGCAGCACAAGCGGCGCGCGGTGGAGGCCGCGATGACTTCGCCGTCGGCCATCATGGCAAGGTCCGACGGTTCCGAGGAACCGTGCAGGCTGGCGTGTGACACGGTGATGATGATTTCGACCGGAGTGCGCTGAGGTCGAGCACCACGCACGCGATCCTGGATAATGTTCATGAACGCATCAGCGCGCTGCCGGCCTCGGTCGGCAGCCGTTGGTGTTTTTGCAGTTGGC